>DAMABW010000050.1:0-16738 GCA_031999925.1 Massilia sp.
GTGGCCGAAGCCGTAGACCGAGGTGGTCTGGTAGCTGGCATCGCGCACCTTGTCGTCGTCGGCGTCGGGGGTGGCGAATTCCCATTGCTGCACTTCGTTGACGGCAACGCCGCCGATGCGCACGGTGCCGTGCTCGCCCAGCACGGTGATCGAGCCTTCCATGTTGCGCGGATAGGTGAGCATGGTGACGTTCATCGAGCCGAGCGCGCCGTTGCGCCAGCGCAGGCTGATGACACCGGTGTCCTCGACCTCGATGTTGCGCGCCAGGGTGGCGGTGTACGCTTGCAGGCTCTCGACCGGACCGATGATCCAGTCGATCAGGTCGACGTAGTGGCTGGCCTGGTTCATGAAGGCGCCACCGTCGAATTCCCAGGTGCCGCGCCACTTGGCGCTGTTGTAGTACTCGTCGGGACGGGTCCAGAACACGTTCAGGTTGACCATGTAGATGCGCCCGAAGCGCTTCTTGTCGACCGCGCTCTTCAGCAGTTGCAGGGTGGCGTTGCGGCGGTTCTGCTTGACGACGAACAGGCGTACGCCGGCGGCATCGGCCGCATTCACCATGCGCTTGCCGTCTTCCCAGCGCGTGGCCATGGGTTTTTCGGTGATTACATGGCGCCCCGCGCGGGCGATGCGCACGGCCTGCTCGGGATGCAGGCCCGAGGGGGTGGTGACGATGAAGGCATCGGCGTCGCAGCGCGCCAGCATCTCGTCGAGGCTGGCATAGGCTTCGGCGCCGGTCTTGTCGGCAGCTTCGCGCAGGGCGCGCGGGTCGATGTCGCAGACGCCGACCAGCTCGCAGCGGTCGCGGTGCTCGGCGATGGCGCCGAAGTGGTTCTTGGCGATGCGGCCGCAGCCTACCAGGGCAAAGCGGATCTTGCGGTCGACGATGGCGGGGGGATAGTTACGCATGTCCATTCTCCGTTGGCTCAGGCCTTGACGACGTGCGGCAGGCGTTCGAGGTAGACGCCGCGGGTGTCGACGATCAGGTTGGCGTAGTGCCGGATCATGTCGTAGTCGAAGGCGCTGTGGCTGGTGGCCAGCAGCACCAGGTCGTAGGAAGCCAGGGCGTCGGGCGTGAGCGCCACGCTCGACAGCTCGAAGCGGTGTTCGCGCATGCGCGGGAAGACGGGCACGTGCGGGTCGGAATAGTCGACATGGGCGCCCTTGTCGCGCAGCAGCTCCATCAGTTCGACCGAGGGCGACTCGCGCATGTCCTCGACATCCTTTTTATAGGCGATGCCCAGCACCAGCACGCGGCTTCCCATCACCGAACGCCCGCGTCGATTCAGGGCGTCGGTAACCTTGCCGATCACCCAGTGCGGCATGTCGCTGTTGATTTCGCCGGCCAGTTCGATGAAGCGGGTATGCACGCCGTACTGGCGCGCCTTCCAGGTGAGGTAGAAGGGATCGATCGGGATGCAGTGGCCACCCAGGCCCGGTCCCGGGTAATAGGGCGTGAAGCCGAAAGGCTTGGTGGCGGCGGCGCGGATCACCTCGTGGATGTCGATGTCCATCTTGTCGGCGATGACCTTCATTTCGTTGACCAGGCCGATGTTCACCGCGCGGTGGATGTTTTCCAGCAGCTTGGTGAGTTCGGCGGCGCGGGTCGAGCTGACCGGCACCACGCGGTCGATCGCGGCGCCGTACAGGGCCACGCCGGCTTCCAGGCAGGAGGCCGTGCTGCCGCCGCAGACTTTCGGGATGGTGCGGGTTTCGAAGTGGGCGTTGCCCGGGTCTTCGCGCTCGGGCGAGAACACCAGGAAGACGTCGCGCCCGACTTCCAGGCCGCGCGACTCCAGGCGCGGCCGCAATTCTTCTTCTGTGGTGCCGGGATAGGTGGTGCTTTCCAGCGAGATCAGCTGGCCGGGGCGGATGAAGGGCAGCAAGGCGTCGGTGGTATCGAGGACGAACGACAGGTCGGGCTCGCGGTAGGCGTTCAGGGGCGTGGGCACGCAGATGATCAGGGCGTCGGGTTCGTTGGCGCGGGTAAAATCGGTGGTGGCTTCGAAACCGGCGCTCCGTGCGGCCGCGATGTCTTTGCCTGCGATGTGGCGGATATAGCTCTCGCAGCGGTTCAGCTTCTCGACTTTCGCGCTGTCGATGTCGATGCCGAGCACGCGGAAACCGGCTTCGGCGTAGCGCAGGGTCAGCGGCAGGCCGACGTAGCCGAGTCCGATGATGCCGACGACTGCGGTGTGGTCGCGCAGTTTGGCGGTGAGCTGTTGCAGGTGGGCCGATTGGTGTTCGTCGCGCATGGGTATCCTCGCCATTCAGAGTAACGTCAGGGTAAAAAGCAAAACGGAAGCCGCGCCGCTAGATGCGGAAGGGCACGAATTTGTTGATCAGACTGAGTCGTGCCGGTTCGAGTACCGGCGTGGGGCTGGTCACGGGCAGCTGCGGCGTGTATTCGCTGACGATGGCCTTGACCATCGATTCGATCATGGCGCGCTCGTGGGTTTCGCAGGCCATCATCAGGCAGGTGATGCAGGTTTCCAGCACGCTGGGGCGCAGCGCGTTTTCCTTCATGCGCATGATGCGCGGATGCTCGCTGGGGAAGACGGTGCCGTCGGTGAGCAGTTCCTCGTGCAGCTTTTCGCCGGCGAACAGGCCGACGAACTTGATCTCGATGTCGCCGGTCGGGTTCTGCGGCGATTTCTCGGTGAGGCCGGTCATGGCGATCATGGTGCGCGCCAGGTCGACGATGCGCACCGGTTCGCCCATATCGAGGACGAAGACGTCGCCGCCCTTGGCCATGGCGCCGGCCTGGATGACCAGCTGGGCGGCCTCGGGAATCAGCATGAAGTAGCGCGACACCTCGGGATGGGTGATGGTGAGCGGGCCGCCCTTGGCGATCTGGCGCTGGAACAGCGGGATCACCGAGCCGGAAGAACCGAGCACGTTGCCGAAGCGGACCATGCAGAAGGTGGTCTGGCTGCCGCGCGCGGCTGCCGCCTGGAAGATCAGTTCGGCGATGCGCTTGCTGGCGCCCATGATATTGGTCGGGCGCACCGCCTTGTCGCTGGAGATCAGCACGCAGGTTTCCACGTTGTGGCGGGCGCAGGCGCTGGCCACGACCTGGGCGCCGAGCACGTTGTTGCGCAGGCCTTCGACGATGTTGGCCTCGACCAGGGGCACGTGCTTGTAGGCGGCGGCGTGGTAGACGGTGTCGACGTGGCTGTCGCCGAGGATGCGTTCGACCAGGTCGGCATTGCAGACCGAGCCGAGGTGGGCATCGATGCGCAGGTCGGGGAAGCGGGTGCTGAGTTCCTGGCGTACGGTGTAGAGCGCGTATTCGGAGTGATCGAGCAGGTGCAGGCGGGACGGACCGAGGGTGACGATCTGTCGACACAGCTCGCCGCCGATGGAACCGCCGGCGCCGGTGACGAGCACGGTCTTGCCGCGCACGCAGCGGGCGAACAGGTCGAGGCGCGGCGGCACCGGCGGGCGGCCGAGCAGGTCTTCGAACTTCAGTTCGCGGATCGAGTCGCGTGGACGCACCCGGTCGTCGGCCAGGTCGACCAGTCGGCTGAGGATCTTGGTGGTGACGCCGGCCAGGGCCAGGCGCTGCATGATCTCGCGCAGGCGTTCGGCCGGCATGGCGGGCACGGCGATGACGACGGTGCGGATGCCGTGGGCGGTGACCATGTCGGCCAGGCGGTCGGTGTGGAACACGCGCAGGCCGGCGATCGTGCGGTCGTTCAGGGCGCGCTTGTCGTCGAAAAAGCAGACCGGACGGTATTCGTCGCTGTTGCGCATGGTTTGCGCCAGGCGTGCACCGGGTTCGCCGGCGCCGTAAATGGCGACGGCGTCGGACGTCGGACGGCCCTCCGTATGATTGCGCAGGAAATTGCGCATGCCAATACGCGACGTCACGACATAGGAGAAAACGATAAACCAGTAGATTGCCAATGCGCTGCGCGGAAATACCGCATCGTTAATGGCGAACAGCACGACATAGGCGCACAATACGGCAATGCCGAGCGCCAATCCGGTGGCGCTTAATAACCGCTGGTCGATAAACCGGATGACGGCCCGATACAGATCGGACATCGAGAAAGCGGCGATGGTGACCAGCGCCACTAATATATAAGAGGCAGGGCCGTAATGCGCGGCGAGCTGCCTGTCGCCCCGTAGCAGGAGGGCGATGAGGAAGCATAGGGGAAGGGCAAGGAGGTCGATCGCCACCATGAAAGCGATTTTCGTGGTCCGATGCAGCGATACCATGCGGGCGCAAAACTGGCTCAGGATATTCGTGGACGGGGTCGACATGGTAATCGCGGTCAAATGGTTTGCGGGAATGCGGATAATCCAGTTGCCAACTGATGGAAAATTAACGTGCTCAGCAATATTTCCGGTATTAATTAAATCAATGAGCGAGAATTAGACTCATCGCCGCTGAGTAAGTTTATTATCGGACCGCATTGGAATGCTGAGTTTGACCCTGCTCAACCACGAATTGCGAATTAAAATGAAAAACGGATGTCGTTAAATATAAGAAATGGAAATAGGAAATATATCGCAAGATTTTATGCGATAGATTTCTTATTGGAATTATCTAGAGGGATAATGCCAGCATGCGAAAGGCGATGAGCCTTGCCGGCAAAGCGGAGCGGGTCGGGGCCGCGCCCGTGGAAGGAAAGGTGGTGGAACGTGGCAGCCCGCCGTGGATGGCGGACTGCCGGGCCGGGTTCAGGTGCCCGGGCGCGGTTGCGGCGCCATCGGCGGCACCACGATGTTCTCGTTCAGGCGCAGGAACTTGAAGCCGGCCAGGCGCTGGCCGTTCTTGCCCTCGCGCGCGTTCCTCGCTTCGCGTTCGGCGGCGCGCACGATGTAGGATTCGAAGGTTTCTTCGCGCACCTTCGGTTCCGAGGAGTGCAGGAAGTGGCGTTCGCCGTTCGGTCCCAGCACCACCAGGCCGACGTGCGAGGCCCAGTGCTCGCCGTCGCGGGTCGAGATCACGTTGACGAAGTCGCCTTCCTGGAGTTGCGCGGTGATGCCCGCCACCGCTTCCTTCTGCACGAAAGCCTGGCGGCTGGTTTCCACCGGGATGTCGCGCACGGTGTTGTGGCGCGTCTTGAGGAAGCGGGCGCGGTCGACGCGCATGTCGTAGCCGGGGCCGTTGGCCCCGGCCAGCCCGGCGCTGATGTCGGTGACCAGCCAGCGGTTCGAGACGTTCCAGTCCAGCTCGGTGTAGTGGTTGCGCGTGGCCACGCCGATCACGCCGTCCTTGTAGCGGATGCGCTGCAGCATCCAGAAGAACTCTTCCCACGAACGCGACAGCGCCATCGCATAAGTGTGTTCCGCAAATACCACGCAATCGCTATGGTCCAGGCTGAACATGGGCAGGTTGTCGTGCACCTCAAACGGGAATTCGCCCAACAGATTCAGGATGTAGGGCTGGCCGATGTTCTTGCGGCCGATCGCCGCGATGCGCTTGCGCAGGTCGGGCTCGGCCGCATGCTGCCAGGCGACGTAGCGGCCGGCTTCCACCGGGTTCATCTGGTAGATCTGTTTTTGCAGGATGGTCTCGAGCGTCACCGGGGCGGCGGGCGCCTGTGCGGTGGTCGACGTGGGCGGTGTGGCGCAGCCGGCAAGCACGGCGCCGGCGAGGAGCAGGGGTAGTGAGCGCATGGGCAATGAATTCCGAGAATCGAAACGCCAACGCTAACGCGCGCCGAGTCAATTTGACAATGATTATTCGTCGCCCGGCCATAACCGGCGGTTGCAGGCGATCTGTACATTCCTCCAAGTTATGACAGGAGGATGACAAGTGATTGTCCAAGTTATTTGCTTATAGCTAATACTTTCAGTATGGCAGAAAAGTCATGCTGCCGCAGGACACCAATACTTATATCAGGAGAGAGAACATGTTCAAGCAGAAGCCGCTCGCAGCGGCCGTATCGACCGCGCTGCTCGGCCTGGCCGCACTGCCGGCCCTGGCCCAGGACAGCGAGGCGCAAGCGCCGATGCAGACCGTCGAGGTCACCGGCATCCGCGCCTCGATGGCCAAGTCGCTGGCCGTCAAGAAGAACGCCACCGGTAACGTCGAGGTGATCACGGCGGAAGACGTGGGCAAGATGCCCGATCGCAACCTGGCCGACTCGCTGCAGCGCCTGGCCGGCGTGGCCGTGCGTACCGACTATGACGAAGCGGAAAAGGTGTCGATGCGCGGCACCAACCCCGACATGTCCCTCATCCTGTTCAACGGCCATACCGTTTCCGGCGGCGACTGGTACGTGGGCGACCAGGGATCGAGCTCGCGCTCGACCAGCCTGTCGCTGATGCCATCCTCGGTCCTGAACCAGGCCCTGGTCTACAAGACCTCGTATGCCAACATCGTCGACGGCGGCCTGGCCGGCACCATCAACGTCACCACGCGTAAACCCTTGGCACAGAAGGAACGCCTGTCGGGCGTGGCCAGCATCGGCGCCAGCTATGCCCAGTTGCCGGACAAGACTGCGCCCGACGCCGACGTCTCGGTCAACTGGAAGAACGAAGCGAACACCTTCGGCATCATCGCCCAGGGCTTTGCCCAGAAGCGCTACGTGCGCCGCGATTCGGTGTCGCGCTTTGCCTACGGCACCAGCAGCGGCTGGGGCGAGATCAATACCGCCACCATGCTCGGCATCACCGACGCCTCTCTGGCCGGCACCGGCTACACCGCCGCCGACCTGAACGGCGTGCGCCTGCCCGGTTCGATGAGCTCGGAATTCGTCGAATCCGTACGCGACCGCAAGGGCGGCATGCTGTCGATGCAGTTCAAGCCGAACGCCGACCTCGACGTGACCCTGACCGGCTTCCATTCGCAGATGAACGCGAACAACAATGGCCGCCTGACCTCGGGCGCCATCTACTCGATGCTGATGGGTAAGGGCGAAGCGCTGGGCGGCACGACCGCCACCTCGCCGAACACCTCGTCGAACGGTCAGCGCGTGTATGCCCAGATCCGCAATCCGGTGATCACCACCGAGCGCACCCTGTACGGCCACGAATTGAAGGTCCTGAAGTCCGCCGACATCGTCTTCCCTGACGGCACCACGCCCCAGTACATCGGCAACTCGGAAGGCTTCTACCGCGACGGCGCCAAGGCCACCAGTTCCTTCATCGACCTCGACGCGAAATACCGCGTGACCCCGGACCTGACCGTGAAGGGCCTGTTCGCGACCACGCGCGGCGTCGGCCAGACCGAGCTCGACCAGGGCACCACCTTTGCCCGCTACGGCACCGGCGTATCCTATGCGCTGCGCGGCCTGCACGAAGCGCCTTATGTCCAGTACCAGGGCGCCGGCGAAAACCGTCCGGGCATCAATCCGGACGGCAGCGGCTACATGATCGTCGGGCGCACCGCCTCGGGCGTGAAGACCACCGACAAGGAGTCGAGCGGCCAGGTCGACGCCGAGTACAAGCTGAACAACGCCTGGGTGCAGTCGCTGGAAATGGGCCTGCGCCATGCCGACCACAAGCGCGACAGCCGCCGTTGGGGCCCGGCCTTCCGCACCCCGCTGACCGTCACCTACGATGCGACCGGCAAGATCATCCAGTCGACCGTGACGCCGACCGAGGGCTGGCAGCCGTATCCGGGCAACTTCGGCAGCGGCCTGGGCGGCTCGGGCTGGGACAACACCGGCTTCACCTACACGCCGGAAGCGCTGAAGGCCTACATCGCGGCCAACACCAAGGAAACCAGCGAAGCCTTCGAGCGCCGCGTCAGCACCGAAATCGACATGCGCGAGCGCCAGAGTTCGGCCTACCTGATGGCCAACCTGGAGAACGGTCCCTGGTCGGGCAACGTCGGCCTGCGCTACGTGCGCACCGTGGTCGACGCCCAGATCGCCACCCCGATCCCGAACCCGCGCACCTGCCTGCGCAGCGCGCCGGGCCAGGCGCCGACCGTCTGCGCGGCTTACCCCGGCGCGATCACCGATGCCGGCGATGCAGTGGCCTTCTACGACGGCACGACCTTCAACCCGCTGTCGGGCACGATGTACTACAAGACGCCGACCCACAAGGTGTTCAAGAACTTCCTGCCCAGCCTGAACCTGCGCTACGAAATCACGCCGGACATGATCGCCCGCTTCGGCGCCAGCCGTACCATCGGCCGCCAGAACTACAACGTGCTGGGCAGCGGCTTCGGCACCCCGGGCTGCGACGCCAACGGCTGCCGCGTGACGGGTCCGAACCCGGACCTGCATCCGCTCACCTCGGACAACGTCGACATCTCCTGGTCCTGGTTCTTCGCGCGCCGCTCGAACGTGACGGCCAGCCTGTTCCACTCGAAGATCGACGGCTACGTGAAAACCGGCACCGTCGGCACCTCGACCATCGAACTGACCGATCCGCGCGACCAGGTGGTAAAGACCTTCTTCATCAATACCTCCTCGCAGCAGGGCGCGAAGATCACCGGCATCGAACTGGCCTACGAGCAGCCCTTCGGCCAGAGCCCCTTCGGCTTCACCTCGAACGTCAGCCGCGCCAAGACCAAGGTCGACGACGGCCGCCCGATGGTGGGCGCCTCGGAATGGGCCGGCAACCTGGGCCTGTACTTCGAAAACGACAAGGCCTCGGCGCGCCTGGTGGCGAACTACCGCGGCGAATACGTGAACAGCACCACGGCGCCGTCGCCGACCGCCAACAGCCAGGGCAACTCGGTCATCAACGGGGTCGTGATGCCGACCGCGCCGACCATGGCCGCGCCGGTGACCACGCTCGCCCTGAACGCCAGCTACAACCTCACGCAGCAGCTGTCGCTGTCGTTCAGCGCGACCAACCTCACCAATGTGAAGCGCGCCTATTACCGCTACAGCGAGGAAGAGCAGCAGAAGTTGGACGTCAGCGGGCGCCAGTTCTACCTGAACCTGCGCTACAAGTTCTGACCGCGCTTTTCGCGCGAACAGGCGAGGGGAGCTGCGGCTCCCCTTTTTCATGCCTGCGCGCAGCGGCCGCGCCGACACTTAAGCCCGCCTTAATTGCCGAGTTCTTCCGCGCAGTGTGCGGCAGCTAACGGTGAACCGGCCACGCCCTCGCTATGATGAACCTGTGTGAGTGAGGCGCCTGCGATTCGGTTCGGCGGGCAGCCAAATACCTCAACAGGTTAGCCGGTCGCCTCGAGGATCGGCACCAGATTCCACGCCGTCGCCATGTGGCGCCGGCATGCAGTGCAAGCGGAGGCGCCATGTCTGCAACGACCACGAATCCACCGAAGCATTTGGTGCGCGAATACCTCGAACGGCGCTCGCGCGACCCGAAACCGCCGCCGACGCCCGAAGAAATCCGGCGCCAGCTCGGCTGGGAAATGCTGATGCCGGCGGACGTGAAAATGGCCCAGCACCGCTCCTGAACTGCACCTACCGTTTTAACAGAGGAGAAGGTCATGACCAAGAAAATCGGCAACAAGCATGAAGCCCAGCACCGCGGCAAACAGGAACGCCTGGAAATCCGCCGCACCAACATCGCGCGCGAGGCCGTCAAGAAGGCGGAAGCCAGCGCCAAGTACCGCAACCAGGTCAAGAACCAGCCGGCGATGAACCTGTCCGCCGGTGCCTGAAGCCCGCAGACAGTAGCACGCCATCCGGCCCGCCTTTTCAGGCGGGTTTTTTTTCGTCGCTGCGGTGGCTCTTCGCATTTCGTCCCCACCGCCGTCGCACCCGCCCGGCCGCTCACCGCCAGGCGGCGCAACCCGCCGATTCCTCCGTCATTCGCCGATCCGGCGCCGCCGTTCGCCGAATGGCGCTTTCCCGCACCCGCACACCCGGCTATCGTACAGACATCACAATACGGAGGACGGCATGGGCACCGAAAACAACAGTTACAGGCAGCGCAAGCAGATGATGTGGGGACTGGTCCTGATCGCGGTCGGCGTCGCCTTCCTGCTCGACCGGATGGACGTTCTCGACATCGCGACGCTGTGGCATTATTGGCCGCTGCTGCTGGTGGTGGCCGGCATCAACCAGACCATCGGCTATCCGAGCGCCAGGGAATTCACGAGCGGGCTGTGGACGGTGTTCATCGGCCTGTGGCTGTTCGCGGTCTTCGAAGGCTTGCTGGGCCTGACCTTCCGCAACAGCTGGCCGCTGTTCATCCTGATGTGGGGGCTGCAACTGGTGCTCGAGCCCGTGATCGCGCGCCGCTTCGCGTCGAACAAGGAGAAGGACCATGTATAAGGACGGCATCGAAGAAGTTGGCAGGAAGGGCCGTGATGCAAGGCGCCAGGAACGCCGGGCACGCCGCGCCGCGCGCCGGGCCGAACGCGGCATGACGGGCCAGGTGGTGCTGGGGCTGATGGTGATCGTGGTCGGGCTGCTGTTCCTGCTCGATAACCTCGACATCCTCGACCTGCACGACGCGGTGGCCTTCTGGCCGCTGGTCTTCATCTTCGCCGGCGTCGCCAAGCTGCTCGACACCTCGACCCCGAGCGGCTACCTGATCGGCCTGGCCGGCATCGGCATCGGCACGGTCATGATCCTGAACCGGCTCGGCGTCATCTACATCACCTGGCGCATGGCCTGGCCGCTGTTCCTGATCGGCGCCGGCGCCGTGCTGGTCTACCGCGCCATGAACGGACAGCGCCTGTTCAAGCACGGCATGGTCGACGACAAGCTGGGCGAGGGCCTGGCGCCGGCCGGCGACACACAGAAGATCGACGTCACCGCCATCCTCGGCGGCTTCGACCGCCGCGTGCACACCCAGGACTTCCGTGGCGGCGAAATCACCGCGGTAATGGGCGGCTGCGTGCTCGACATGCGCGGCGCCTCGATCGCGACCGGCGAAGCCGTGATCAACGTGTTCGCCTTCTGGGGCGGCGTCACCATCAAGTGCCCGCCCGACTGGACGGTGGTGTTGCAGGGCACGCCGATCATGGGCGGCTTCGACGAGAAGACGGTCGCGCCGCCCGACAGCAACAAGCGGCTGGTGATCCGCGGCTACGCGATCATGGGTGGCGTCGAGGTACGCAACTGATGGCGCGCAACTGATGGTTCAGCGAATGGCGCAACTGCGGGTGACCAGCTGATGCATGCGCGGCGCAGCATCGCGCTCTATCTCGCGGCCTGGCTGCTGCTCGGTTTGCTGCTGGCGGGCCTGATCGTGGCCGCCACCGGTGCGCGCGTCGGCGCCAGCCTGTTGTTCGCCTTGCCGCTGGCGCTGGTGTATGGCTGCGCCAGCGGCTTTTCATCGTATTACCTGTGCCGCGCCTACCCGTTGGCGAGCAAACCGCTGCACTCGGTGCTGCTGGTGTTCGCGGGCACCGCGGTCTGCGCCAGCCTGCTGTGGACGGCGACCGGCAGCGGCTGGAGCGAACTGCTGCGCGGCGTGTCGGCCGGCCCGGCGCAGGGTTCCCCCGTGGTGACGCGGCCCTTTGCCGCCCTGATGTTCGGCCTCGGCGTGATCCTGTATGCGATGACGGCGGTGGGCCAGTACCTGGCGCTGGAATTCGAACGCGCCCGCAGCCTCGAGCGGCGCGAACTCGAAATGAAGCTGGCGGCCCAGGAAGCCGAACTGCGCATGCTGCGCACCCAGATCGACCCGCACTTCCTGTTCAACAGCCTGAATTCGATCAGCGCCCTGACCTCGATCGACCCGCCGGCGGCGCGCAGCATGACCTTGCAGCTGTCGGACTTCTTCCGCCACAGCTTGGGCATGGATGCCCAGCGCAAGGTGCCGCTGGCGCAGGAGATCGCGCTGGTGCGTGCCTTCCTGGCGGTGGAGGGGGTGCGCTTCGGACCGCGTCTTGCCTTCGAGGGCGACGTCGCCGGCGATGCGGCCGATTGCCTGGTGCCGCCGATGATCCTGCAGCCGCTGGTGGAGAATGCGGTCAAGCACGGGATCGGCAACCGGATCGAAGGCGGCTTGGTGAAGATCGTGGCGCGGCGTGCGGGGTCGCTGCTGCGCATCCGCGTCGAGAACGATGCCGACGACGAGGAAGCGGCGGCCCCCGTTGCCGGCTGCGGCATTGGCCTGGCAAACGTGCGCCAGCGCCTGGCGGCGACCTATGCGCACGAGGCCAGCATCCACTGGCTGCGCGAGCCGGGGCGTTTTTGTGTCGACCTGACGCTGCCTGCCGCCGGCATGGCGCGGCACGAACCGGATATGAACTGAGGAGACGGACATGCGGGTCATCATCGTGGACGACGAACACCTGGCGCGTGCGCTGCTGCGCGAATTCCTGGGCGCCTGGCCCGACATCGAGATCGTGGCCGAATGCGCCAACGGTTTCGAGGCGGTCAAGGCGATCGGCGAGCTGCAACCGGACCTGGTCTTCCTCGACATCCAGATGCCGAAGCTGGACGGCTTCGAGGTGGTGGAACTGGCGCATGCCGGTATTGCCGCGGGCAGTGCTGCGCGCACCCGTTACGTCTTCGTCACCGCCTACGACCAATTCGCGCTGAAGGCCTTCGAGGTGCGCGCCATCGACTACCTGTTGAAGCCCTTCAGCCGCGAACGCCTGGCCCAGGCCCTGGACACCGTTCGCAGCCGCGCCGTGCCGCCGGAGCAGGTGGACGCGCTGGTGCAGGAGGCAGCGAAGCGCAACGGCTACCTGGAACGGGTCTTGATCCGCGACGGCGCACGCGTACACGTGGTGCCGACGCCGGCCATCGACTGGATCGAAGCCCAGGACGACTACGTCGCCATCAGCGCCGCCGGCAAGACGCATCTGAAGAACGGCCGCATGGCGGAACTCGAGGAAGGACTGGACCCGGCGCTCTTCCTGCGCGTGCACCGCTCGTATATCGTGAACCTCGGCGCGATCGCGCGCATCGAGGCGCCGACCAGGGACAGCTGGTGCGCGGTGCTGAAGGACGGCAAGCGCGTCCCGGTCAGCCGCAGCGGCTATGCCAGGCTCAAGGAGCTGATGCGCTGAAGTTGTCCACTTGCCACCAGCGCGGCAGCAGCTCGCGCACGGCCGACTGGCCGAAGCGGTCGTCGATCAGGTAGACGGTGCCGCGGTCCTGTTCGGTGCGGATCACGCGTCCCGCCGCCTGCACCACCTTCTGCAAGCCTGGATACAAATAGGTGTAGTCGTAGCCGGCGCCGAACATGGCCTGCATGCGCGCCCGCAGTTGCTCGTTGACGGGATTCAGTTGCGGCAGGCCGAGGGTGGCGACGAAGGCCCCGATCAGGCGCGCGCCGGGCAAATCGACGCCTTCGCCGAAGGAGCCGCCCAGCACCGCGAAGCCGATGCCGCGTCCCTCGGGCTGGAAGCGGTCGAGAAAGCCGGTCCGTTCCGCTTCGCTCATGCGCCGCTCCTGGCGCCACACCGGCACCTCCGGGTGCAGCCGGGTGAAGATGTCGGCGGCCTGCTCCAGGTAGTCGAAGCTGCTGAAAAAGGCCAGGTAGTTGCCGGGCGCCTGCGCATACTGCTCGGCCATCAACTGCGCGATCGGCGCCAGCGAGGCTGTGCGGTGCTGGTAGCGTGTCGAGATGCGGTTGGCGATGTGCACGGTTAGCTGGCCGGCGGAGAAGGGCGATTCGACGTCGACCCAGCCGGTGTTCTCGGGCAGGCCGAGCAAGTCGGCAAAGTAATGCCAGGGGCTGAGCGTGGCCGAAAACAGCGTCACCGAATGCGCGCCCTCGAAGCGTGGCTTGAGGAAGGGCGCAGGCACGACATTGCGGATGCAGACCGTGGTGTCCTTGCCGTCACGCGCCACGTCGCACAGCGAATGCTCGCCGAAGGATTCGGCCAGGCGCCCGAAACCGAGGGCATCGAAGTGGAAACGCTGCAGGTCCGGATCGAGCGGTACCGCCTGCTCGGCCAGGTAATCGTTGATGGTGCTGGCGGCGTTCTGCAGGGCCGACAGCAGCTTTTCCGGCGGCGCGGCCAGGAGCTGGTAGGGCGCGGGCGCCGCGGCATCCATCTCGCTCCAGGCACGCGCGACCTTGGTCAATGCCTTCTTGACGATCTCGGAAGGGGCCGCGGCGCGCGCCATGCGCAGGGCGGCGCGATCGAGCTCGCTCGAATACATCGAGCGCGCGCGCGACACCATGTTGTGGGCTTCGTCGACCAGCACGCTGGCGCGCCAGCCCTGTTCCTGGGCCAGCGCGTAGAGCATGGCGCCGCCGTCGAAATAATAGTTGTAGTCGCCCACGATCACGTCGCTCCAGCGCACCATTTCGCCCCCCAGATAATAGGGGCAGACCTCATGCGCCAGGCCGACGTCGCGCAGGGCGGCGCGGTCCAGCACCGGCACCTGAAGCGCTGCGGCGCGCGCGGCCGGCAGGCGGTCGTAGAAGCCTTTCGCCAGCGGGCAGGACGTGCCCTGGCAAGCCTTGTCGGGATGCTCGCAGGCCTTGTCGCGCGCGGTCAGTTCCAGCACGCGCAGCGGCAGCGCGGCATCGGCGGCGCGGATCGTGGCGGCGGCGTCGAGGGCGAGCTGGCGGCCTGGCGTTTTCGCGGCCAGGAAGAAGACCTTGTCGATGCGCTGGGTCGAGGCGGCCTTCAGCACCGGGAACAGGCTGCCGACGGTCTTGCCGATGCCGGTGGGGGCCTGGGCCAGCAGGCAGCGCCCGGTGCTGTTGGCCTTGAAGACGGTTTCGGCGAGCTGGCGCTGGCCCGGGCGAAAACTAGCGTGCGGAAAGCGCAGCGCGCTCAAGGCCGCATCGCGCGCCTCGCGGTGGCGCAGCTCCTGTTCGGCCCAGGCGATGAAGCGGCGGCATTGGTCGTCGAAGGTCGCCTTCAGTTCGGCGGCGCTGCGGGTTTCGCGCAGCACCGTCTCATGGCCGCTGCCGATCTCGTAGTAGACCAGGGCCAGGTTGACGCTGTCGAGCCCGAGCTGGGCGCACAGCAGGTGGCCATACACGCGCACCTGGGCCCAGTGCAGGTGGCGGTGGTTCTCCGGCATCGAGGACAGCTTGCCGCGGTAGGTCTTGATTTCCTCGAGCAGGTTTTCCCTGGCGTCGTAGCCGTCGGCGCGGCCGCGCACGTGCAGCAGGTCGTAGTCGCCCGAAAGGGACACTTCTGTCCGGTAGCCGTCGCCGCGCCGCGCCGTGACCACGGCATGGCCGGCAATGCCTTCCTGGGCCGTGGGCGAGGGCGTGAAGCGCAGATCGAGGTCGCCCTGCTTGGCCGTGAACTCGCACAGGGCGCGCACAGCCACGGTGTACTTCACCAACTCGCTCAAGCAGCCTGCTCCCACTGCAGGTAGCACACCGAGACCGGCATGTCGTGCGTCGCGCAGTACGCGATCCAGCGCAGTTGGTTGTCCTGCAGGCGGTCGCCCGGCCCCTTCACTTCGATCATGTTGTAGCGCTTTTCATGCGGCCAGAACTGGATCAGGTCGGGGAAGCCGGTGCGGTTTTCCTTGACGTCGGCCAGGATGCGTTCGCACCACTTGCGCAGGTGCGCGGCCGGGATGCAGTCGAGCGCCAGTTCGAGCAGGCCGGCATCGAGGTATTCCCAGGACACGAAAGGCGAGGAGATGCCGGCTTTTTCCGCGAAGTGCCGGAGGATCGTCTCCCGGTAGCGGCCATCGTCGAGCTGGGCAAGGCAATCGGCGAATTCGCTGGAGCGGCGCAAGTGGAAGTCCGGGCTGTACAGATCGGCCGGGCCGCGGTGGAAGGGGTGGAAGAAGGCGCCGGGAATCGCGGCGAAGATCGCGCGCCAGCACAGCAATCCGAACAGGGCATTGGCCAGCATGTTCTCGACATAGAACACGGGCGCGTCAGCGCCGGCCAGGTGCTCGCGCACCACGCCTTCGACCCACCAGTCGCCGGAAGGCATCGGCAGGCAGACATCGAGGCGGACCGGGTCGGGACGGCGCGCGATGGTCTTCGGGTGGCCGAGGCGGCGCGCCAGGCGCGGGCCGATGCGCAGCAGGTGCTGGCGCTCGGCGTCGTTCTCCGGCGCTTCGCGCGCCGCCAGCAGCAGGCCCCAGGCTTCGTCGAAGCGTTCGGCCTTTTCCAGCACGCGGATGGCGCGGCCGCGCGCGCCGGGGAAGCGGCAGCGGGTGTAGACGGCGTGGGCCTGCGTCCAGTCCTTCTGCTTCTCGTGCTGCTGGCCGATCTGGAACAGCAACTTTTCGCGCCGGCTTTCCAGCCAGTCGTTGTGGAAGGCATGCTGCGGCACGTCGCGCACGATGTCCTCGAGCGGCTCCAGCCCTTCGGCAAAGCGCGCGCGGCAAGCGTGCAGGACGAGGTAGTGCTCGATGTCGCTGCGCTCGCGGAAGCCGCGCGAGGCCGGCGAGAACTCGACCTGCTCGTAGCGGAACAGGCCGAGGTCGGACAGCACGAACTCGGTCCAGTCCTGGCGCAAGTTACCGAAGAAGATCAGGCGCAGGCGGTCGCACAGGGGCTTGACGTGGATGCGCAGGGCAAGGTCGTCGCAGTTGGCGAACCAGCTGGAAAAGGCCCGGCTGTCGCCGCAACTGGCGCGCAGGGCTTCGAGCTGCTCGGCCTTGCGCGCGTTCTTGTGCTGCAACCGGTCGCCAAAGGCGAGGACGAGTTCGGGTTTCGAGAGCAGGTCGAACAATTCGTCGAGCGTGAGCTCGGGGTCGCTCGAGACCCAGCCGGTGGGCAGCAGGTGCTGGGCTGCCGCGACCGGGCAGCCGATTTCGGCATAGCGCAGTTTACTGGCGCGGAACAGCTCGCCCTTGCGCATGACCATGCGCACGAACAGGGCGCGCGCCGGCTGCGGCAGCGCCGGGAAGGCTGCGATAAAGGCCTGTTCTTCGTCGGTCAGCAAATCGGGGTAGCGCTGCGCGATCCAGTCCAGGACGGCCTGGAAGTTATCCAGGTAATAAAACTCGTT
>DAMABW010000051.1:0-16657 GCA_031999925.1 Massilia sp.
GGTCGCCGTTCTCGGGCGACGGGTCGCACAGGATCACCAGGGTCAGGGCGCCGAGGAAGGTCAGGGGCAGCACGATGTGCAGCAGGTTCTGCTGGCGGCGCCAGGCCCAGATCGCCCAGCCGGCGAACGGCCACGCGGGCCAGAAGAACCAGACGCCGACGCGGAAGAAGGCGCTGATCGAGGCCCAGTTCGGCAGGCTCAGTTCGTTCAGGTTCCAGGCCATCCAGGCCGGCACCGGCGACTGGCTGTAGGGCTGGACGATGCTAGCCGGCACCACCCACACCAGGGTCAGCAACAGGGCAACGCCGGCGGCCAGGCCCATGTGGCGCAGCGAGGTGCGCGAGGGCAGGTGGAAGAAGCGGGCGCCGAGGAAGAGCGCGATCACCAGCGCGATCGGCGACAGCGGGCCGCGCGTCAGGGTCAGGGCGCCCAGCGCCAGGCCGACCAGGGCGGCGTTGCGCACGCTGGCGTTCTCGACGTAGCGCACCGCGCGGTACAGGAAATAGGCGATCAGCGAGCCCTGCAGGGTGACGGCCAGGGTTTCGTGGCTGTAGAGCAGCAGGCCGAGCGAGCCGAGATAGACCAGCACGGTGGTGTCGGCCAAGGTGCGGCCGTAGTCGTCGGGCTCGGGCTGGCCGCCGAAGGCCAGGCGCAGCGGCTGGGCTTCCGGGCGCCGTCCCAGGTGGAAGGCGGTGTACCAGAGCGACATGGTGCCGAGGACAAAGATGCCGATGTTCGAGACGCGCGCGGCCAGGACGTCGCCCAGCAGCCAGCCGAACAGCTTGATGCAGAGCGCGCCCAGCCAGAAGGCGAGCGGGCCTTCGTCGTTGACGGCGAGGCCGGCGATGTTCGGGTACAGCCAGTCGTGCAGGCCGCCGCGCGCCATTGTCCACATGATGCCGAAGCTGCCGGCGTCATCCTTCCACGGGTCGCGGCCGATCAGTCCCGGCAGGATATACAGCATGCCGAGCGCGTACAGCGCCCAGCGCGGCAGGGCCAGCGTGGCGGCGGCGGGGAGGCGGACTGGTTTCATCGATAAGTCTGATGCGAAATAAATGTCGCGCTAGTATAGCGGCGATTGGAAAGACGAAAAAAAAGAAGCCGGAAACCGGCTTCTTCTCGTATCCCGGGAAGCGCCTGCTGGAGGCGCCCCGAAGCTTGACTTGCTGTGTTGCTTAGCCGTTCGCGACCGAGGTCTTCGAACCGACCGAGCCGAACTTCTGGCGGAACTTCTCGACGCGGCCAGCGGTGTCGACGATCTTGTGCTTGCCGGTGTAGAACGGGTGCGATTCAGCGGACACCTCGATCTTGATCAGTGGATAGTCCTTGCCTTCGTGGTTGATCGTTTCGCGGGTGGCGATGGTCGAACGGGTCACGAATTTGAAGTCGCACGACACGTCGTGGAACACAACTTCACGGTAATCTGGATGGGTATCGGTCTTCATGGTTTTGCCTTGGTTTGTTTGGTAGCCAAACAGCACTTCGTCGGTCGTTCTGCTTCTTGACCCGATTGCCGATCACTTGCCAGAGGTTGAGGTACTGAACCCACGATTATAAAACGCTCCGGCGGTTGAGGCAACCGTGGCGAGGGATTGCCGGCGTGACAGCGGGGATTTGTAGCCGATACGCCGACCGTAAGGTGGGGTCTTTGAGGCTGGGGGCCTCAAAGACGAAGTGCCCACGCGGAACGTGGCGTCAACGTGACGCTTGGTCAAGCGTTGACCGGTGATCAAATGGTACGCGTCAAAATGAGCAGCCACAGTGCATGCTTCCGCGTGGGCACGGAGTGCCCACCTTACGGTCACGTCCAACACCACGATAAGCGTTTCCAGTTCGGAAACAATAAAAAAAGGCGGCCGAAGCCGCCTTTCACGATGCTGTTGGCCGGAATCAGCCGCCGCGGCGCATCATGTCGAAGAATTCCACATTGGTCTTCGTCGCACGCATCTTGTCGAGGATGAACTCCATCGCTTCGATCTCGTCCATCGAGTACAGAAGTTTACGCAGGATCCAGATCTTCTGCAGCTGGTCCGGCTTGATCAAGAGTTCCTCGCGGCGGGTGCCCGACTTGTTCAGGTTAATCGCCGGGTAGACACGCTTCTCGGCCAGGCGGCGCTCGAGGTGGACTTCCATGTTGCCGGTGCCCTTGAATTCCTCGTAGATCACGTCGTCCATGCGCGAGCCGGTTTCGATCAGGGCGGTCGCGACGATGGTCAGCGAGCCGCCTTCTTCGACGTTACGCGCGGCGCCGAAGAAACGCTTCGGACGCTGCAGCGCGTTGGCGTCGACACCGCCGGTCAGGACCTTGCCCGATGCCGGGATCACGGTGTTGTAGGCGCGCGCCAGGCGGGTGATCGAGTCCAGCAGGATGACCACGTCCTTCTTCATCTCGACCAGGCGCTTGGCCTTTTCCAGCACCATCTCGGCAACCTGGACGTGGCGGGTGGCCGGTTCGTCGAAGGTGGAAGCGACGACTTCGCCGCGCACCGAGCGCTGCATTTCCGTCACTTCTTCAGGACGTTCGTCGATCAGCAGGACGATCAGGGTCACGTCCGGGTGGTTCGCGGTGATCGCGTGGGCGATGTGTTGCAGCATGACCGACTTGCCGGACTTCGGCGACGCCACCAGCAGGCCGCGCTGGCCTTTGCCGATCGGCGAGATCAGGTCGACGATACGGCCGGTGATGTTCTCGGCGCCGTTCATGTCGCGTTCGAGGCGCAGCGGCTCGTTCGGGTGCAGCGGCGTCAGGTTTTCGAACAGGATGCGGTGCTTCGAGGCTTCCGGCGATTCGCCGTTGACCTTGTCCACCTTTACCAGTGCAAAGTAGCGCTCGCCGTCTTTCGGGGTGCGCACTTCGCCTTCGATCGAGTCACCCGTATGCAGGTTGAAGCGGCGGATCTGCGACGGCGAGATGTAGATGTCGTCGGTCGAGGCCATGTAGCTCGCATCGGGCGAACGCAGGAAACCGAAGCCGTCAGGCAGGACTTCGAGTGCGCCGTCGCCGAAGATCTGCTCGCCTTGCTTGGCGCGCTTCTTCAGGATGGCGAACATCAGTTCTTGTTTGCGCAGGCGCGCTGCGTTGTCGATGTCGAGGCTGATTGCCATCTCCAGAAGGGCGGAGACGTGCATTGCCTTCAGTTCAGATAAGTGCATGTTATGTGGGTGTCCCGTGACGGGAAAGTAAAGGTAGGGGAGGGGACTGCGTGGGTTAGTCAGGGGTTGCGGCCGGAAACGGCGGGCTACCCGTCTAGGTCAATGGCGGCAGTGCGGGCGCGCTGCCGCCGCTCTACAAGACGTTCTGCGAACGCTCGATCAGATGTTGCTGTCGATGAAAGCCGTCAGCTGGCCCTTGGCCATGGCGCCGACTTTCTGTGCGGCTGGCGCGCCGTCCTTGAACAGGATCAGGGTCGGGATGCCACGGATGCCGAACTGGGCCGGCACGGCCTGGTTGGCGTCGACGTCCATCTTCGCGATCGTGATCTTGTCGCCGTATTCTTTCGCGACTTCTTCGAGGATTGGGGCGATCATCTTGCACGGACCGCACCACTCGGCCCAGAAGTCGACCAGGACCGGGCGCTCGGACTTGAGCACGTCGGTTTCGAAAGAAGCATCGCTGATGTGTTTAATGTTTTCGCTCATGTTTTCCTCAAAGGATCAATGTACGCCTGGAGACTGAAAGAGCTCGTCCGGCTTCCGATTTTTTAAAAACTGGGTTGCAACACAATGGTGGAGACAATGTGTGCAAACTCAATATTGGAAGGGCGTCAAGAGGACGTCAGGCGGGGGATTTAGGCGGAATAATACCGCATTTTCCTGAAAAGTGTTCAGGCGTTTGTATAAAACTTAACTTGTCACGGCCGAGCGCAATTGCTCTAGTCCGATCGGCTTGCGGAAGGTCCCGGCGACGCGCAGGCCAAGCACCCGCGCCAACTCGCCGGCGGCGTCGCGCACCCCCGCATCCATACCCGAAAGCAGGATCACACGGCCATGGAAACCGCGTGCGGCGGCCGCCTGCAGGAACTCGATGCCGTCCATGTCGGGCAGGGCCAGGTCGCAGATCAGGGTATCGGGATTGCACTCTTCCAGGGTGGACAGGGCGCGGCGGGTGCTGGCCTCGGTGAACACTTCGCGCACGCCGACCTGTTCCAGCATGTCGCTGAGTATTTCCAGCATGAAGCGGTCATCGTCGAGCACCAGCACGCGCGGCGGCTGGGCTGGATGGGCAACGGCGGCTTCGTTCATACGTATTGGTTCCGGGCGAATATCGACTAAAAAGATATTATCGACGAGAAGCCCCATGCGTGGCGCATGCTATCGGAAAAATCTTGCCGAACGTATCCTTCAGCCCACGCTGCCGGTGAACTGGTATAGATGACCCGGGTGCCACATGGTGACGCTGGAGGCCACCTTGCCGCCCGAGGTCGTCCTGCGCTTGAGCACCAGGCACGGCGCCTTGGCCTCGATGGCCAACAGTTCGGCCACCTCGCGCGGCGCGGCCAGCGATTCGATCGCCCAGGTGGCGCCCTGCAGCGGCGCCACCGCCATCAGGTGCTCGTTGGGCGTGAGGGCATTGAAATCCTGGCGCAGGTAATCCGGCGCGCAGGCCGGATTCACCCAGCGGTCTTCGAGCTGGATCGGCACCTCGTTTTCGAAGTGTACGATCAGCGAGTGATACAAGGGGCTGTCCGGCGCCAGGCCGAACTGCAGGGCCAGCGCTTCGCTTGCCGGCGCTGCCTCCAGCAGATGCAGGCTGCTGCCGTGACGGTGGCCGCGTGCGCGTACTTCGTCGGCGATATTCCGGATCTCGACCAGGGTGGCCTGGTATTTTTGCGGCGCCACATAGGTGCCGGACCCCTGGCGCCGGGTCAGCACCTGTTCGGCGGTGAGTTCGCGCACGGCGCGGTTGACGGTCATGCGCGATACCCCGAACTGGCGTACCAGTGCCTGCTCCGAGGGCACGAGGTCGCCTTCCTTCCAGCGGCCGGACGCGATCTCGCCGACCAGGTAATCCTTGATACGCTGGAAGATGGGGGTACTCGCTTGCGCGCTCTGTTCGTTCAAACTGCTCTCCGGTCGGACGATAATGATGGCTGCGGACAGCCGCGATTCTAGCATCGCAATTCGAAAGCAAGAGCTGGAGTGCGCGTGTGGCGCATGGGTGCGAGGATAAGGCCGGATACCGGACCAGGAGTTGCCATGAAAACCGAAACCATTCTTCACGCGTATGCCAGCGACGAGGCGCGCTGGGACGCCGTGCAGCGCCGCGAACGCGCCGCCGATGGCGTCTTCTATTACTCGGTGCGCACGACCGGCGTGTACTGCCGGCCTTCCTGTGGCGCGCGGCCGGCGCGGCGCGAGAACGTCGCCTTCCACGCCAGTTGCGAAGCGGCCGAAAGCGCCGGCTTCCGTCCTTGCCTGCGCTGCCGGCCGAACCTGCCGCCGCTGGCCGAACGCCAGGCGCAACTGGTCGCCGCGGCCTGCCGCCTGGTCGAGGCCAGCGACGAAGAGCCGAACCTGGATACGCTGGCCGCATCGGCCGGCATGAGCCGCTTTCACTTCCACCGCGTGTTCAAGGCGCATACCGGGATGACGCCGAAGGCCTACGCCGCCGCCGTGCGCGCGGCGCGCGTGCGCGAAGGCCTGGCGCAAGGCGCGCCGGTGACCGACGCCCTGTATGCGGCCGGCTTCAATTCGAGTTCGCGCTTTTATGCCGGAGCGGATGCGATGCTGGGCATGGCGCCGGCGCGCTTTCGCAAGGGCGGCGCGGGAGAGGAGATCCGCTTCGCGGTGGCGGCCTGCTCGCTCGGCGCGATCCTGGTCGCGGCCACCGGGCAGGGCATCTGCGCGATCCTGATGGGCGACGAGCCGGAAGCCCTGGTGCACGACTTGCAGGACCGTTTTCCGCAAGCCCGGCTGATCGGCGCCGATGCCGGTTTCGAGCGCACCGTGGCCCTGTTGGTCGGCTTCGTCGAAGCGCCACGCCTGGGACTGGACTTGCCGCTGGATGTGCGCGGCACCGCCTTCCAGCAGCGCGTGTGGGATGCGCTGCGTGCGATTCCGGCAGGGGTGACGGTGAGTTACACGGAACTGGCGCAGCGCATCGGATCGCCCGCCGCGGTGCGCGCGGTGGCCGGCGCTTGCGCAGCGAATCCGGTGGCGGTGGCGATTCCCTGCCACCGCGTGGTGCGCAACGACGGCGGCTTGTCGGGCTACCGCTGGGGGATCGCGCGCAAGCGGGCGTTGATCGACAGGGAAAAGAACGACGCTTAGTCGTTGCTGCTTATTTTCTCGCCGCCGCTTCCTGCGTCAGCGTCTTCTCCAGGCGCTGGCGGCCATCCTCGGCATAGCGGCGGCAGGCTTCGCGGTCGATGAAGGCGGTGCTGCCTTCGTTGGCTTGGCGCGCATGGCGTTCGAACAGCCCGCTGGCTTCCGGGTGGGCCGATACCAGGATGTCGCAGGGCAGGGCGGCCACGCGCGCGATCGAGCGTTCGATGTCGGCCTTTGCTGTCGGGTAGTGCGGGTTGCCGCTGTAGCGGAAACCGTTCAGGCCAAAGGCGTTCAGGCTGTCGGCGTAGACCATGTTCATGGCGCCGGCAGGTTCAATCGCCGTCCAGGTCCAGGTAATGCCGCCCTGGGTATGACCCGGGGTGTAGTTGGCTTTCACCGCCAGCGGTCCGACGGTCACGACTTCGCCGTCGCGCACCGCCTTGACGTTTTCCACCGGTTCGATGTCGGGCAGGGCGCCGAATTGCGGGTCGCCCCGGTTCGGCTTGCCGCTTTCCAGCACCGGCTTGGCGGCGGCGCTGGTCAAGACCGTGGCGCCGCTCACGCGCTGCAGCTGGGCCAGGCCGCCGGCATGGTCGAAGTGCTCATGCGATACCAGGATGTACTTGATCTCTTCCGGCTTGAAGCCGAGCCTGCGGATGTGCTCGATGATGGTGGCGGCCGACTTCGGCGTGCCGCCGTCGATCAGGATATGGCCCTTGAGCGAGGTAATCAGTACTGAAGCGACGCCCTGGGGGCCGACGTAATAGCTGCCACCGTAGATCGGAAAGGGAGTCTGCGGCGCGTCCCAGTCGGCGGCGTGCACCCCGTGGACACATGTAAATATCAGGGAAAGGCTGAGGGCGAGGCGTTTGAAAGGCATGTCGGCGGGAGGAATAAGGTCGGTTTAGCGAATGATAACGAAATAGTGGCGGACGGCGGCCGACGGCAGTGTCAAAGCGGCAGGGACTTCGCTACACTCATGTTTTGCATTTATTAAATAAAACGGAGAATCCATGCGCCCCACCCTGAAGCAGTGTTCCATGTTCGTGTTTGCCGCGGTCGCCGCCATGTCGGTACAGGCACAGACGGTGATCGAGAACGCCAACGGATACACGCTCGACAGCAAGGGTGAACTGGTGCAGTTCACGGCGCTCGCATTCGATGCCCAGGGCAAGATCCTGGCCGTCGGCAACGCCGCCGACGTCAGCGCCAAGGCACCGGGCGCGCGCCGCGTCGACATGGGCGGCAAGACCCTGCTGCCGGGCCTGATCGATGCCCACGGCCACGTGTTCGGCCTGGGCCAGATGCTGACCCAGCTCGACCTCTCGCAAACCACGTCACTCGAAGGCGCGCTGAAGGCCATCGGCGACTACAGCCGCGCAAACGCCGGCCAGGGCTGGCTGCGCGGGCGCGGCTGGAACCAGGAAAACTGGAAGCTGGGCCGCTTCCCGACCGCGGCGGATGTGGACACGGTCGTCAGCGACCGTCCGGTCTGGTTCGAGCGCGTCGATGGCCACGCCGGCTGGGCCAACAGCCGCGCGCTGGCGGCGGCCGGCATCACCGACAAGACCCCGGACCCGGCCGGCGGCAAGATCGTGCGCGATGCGAACGGCAAGGCGACCGGTGTACTGGTCGACGCCGCGCAGGAACTGGTGACCAAAGTGCTGCCGCCGCAGACCGAAGCCGAAGGCCGCGTCGTGCTGGACCGTGCGCTCGGTGCGCTGGCCAAGGTGGGCGTCACCAGCACCCACGACGCCGGCCTGGGCGTGGCGGAAGACCGCCTGTACCGCGCCTATGCCGACCAGGGGAAACTGACCGCACGCATCTACGGCATGATCGGCGGCACCGAAGGCGACTTCGATGCGCTGGCCAAGAATGGCCCGCTGAAAACCTATGGCAACGACATGTACGCGCTGCGCGCCGTGAAGCTGTATTCGGATGGCGCCCTGGGCAGCCGCGGCGCCGCGCTCATCAAGCCCTACAGCGACGAACCGCATTCGCACGGCCTGCTGTTCTACAAGACCGCGCAGATGGACGCCATGATGAAAAAAGCGATGGCGCGCGGCTACCAGGTGAACGTGCACGCCATCGGCGACGCCGGCAACCACCAGATCCTCGACATCTACCAGAAGGAACTGGCGGCGACCAAGAGCGCGGCCCAGCGCCACCGCATCGAGCACGCCCAGGTCGTCACGCAAGCCGACATCGTGCGCTTCAAGACGCTCGGCATCATTCCATCGATGCAGCCGACCCACGCCACCTCGGACAAGAACATGGCGGAAACGCGCGTCGGGCATGAGCGTATCAAGGGGGCGTATGCGTGGCGCAGCTTCCTGCACCAGGGTTCGCGTATCGCTTGCGGGTCGGACTTCCCGGTGGAATCGCCGAATCCCTTCTTTGGCATCCATGCCGCGGTGACGCGCCAGGATGCTTCCGGGCAGCCAATTGCCGGCTGGTATCCGAACCAGGCGATGTCGCTGAAGGAAGCCTTCCGCTGCTTCACGCTTGACGCAGCCTATGCGGGCCACGCGGAAAACAGCTTAGGCTCGCTGGAGCCGGGCAAGTGGGCCGACTTCATCGTGGTGGACCAGGATTTGTTCAAGGTGTCGACCTACGATATTTACAAGACCGGCGTGCTGCAGACCTGGGTCGGAGGGAAGCAGGTGTACCAGAAGCAGTAATCGGAGCGACGAATCGTAGGGTGGGCACCCCGTGCCCACGCGGAACGATGATCATTGTTGGCGGTTCAAACAGTGCATTGTTGGCGTTACGTTTATAGCAAACGTCAGCGAGCGATGTTTGCAGGCAGTGGAATACGGACGAGCACGTAACCGCGTGGGCACGGAGTGCCCACCGTACGGTTGAGGTTCCAGGCCAAAGATGCGCAAAACGGATTGACGATGTTGTATAGACAACCTAGACTCTGAGCATATCCTCAACCCAGGAGCTGCCATGACCCACGTTTCGCCCCCGTCCGATACCGATCCGCGCTTCGACCCCACGCGCACCATCCGCGCCCCGCGTGGCACCGAGCTGAACTGCAAGAGCTGGCTCACCGAAGCCGCCTACCGCATGCTGCAGAACAACCTCGACGCCGAGGTGGCCGAGGACCCGCAACGCCTGGTGGTCTACGGCGGCATCGGCCGCGCCGCGCGCAACTGGGAATGCTACGACCAGATCCTCGCCTCCCTGCGCGAACTCGAAGACGACCAGACCCTGCTCATCCAGTCCGGCAAACCGGTCGGCGTGTTCCAGACCCACGAAAACGCCCCGCGCGTGCTGCTGGCCAACTCGAACCTGGTGCCGAAGTGGGCCAACTGGGAGCATTTCAACGAGCTCGACCGCAAAGGCCTGTTCATGTACGGCCAGATGACGGCCGGCAGCTGGATCTACATCGGCACCCAGGGTATCGTGCAGGGCACCTACGAAACCTTTGCCGAAGCCGGCCGCCAGCATTTCGGCGGCGACTGGGGCGGCCGCTGGATCCTCACCGCCGGCCTGGGCGGCATGGGCGGCGCGCAACCGCTGGCCGCCACCTTCGCCGGCGCGGTGTCGCTGACCGTCGAATGCCAGCAGACCAGCATCGACTTCCGCCTGCGCACCCGCTACCTCGACAAGCAGGCCAGGGACATCGACGAAGCCATCGCCCTCATCAAGGAACATACGGACAAGCGCGAAGCTGTCTCCATCGGCCTGCTCGGCAATGCCGCCGACGTGCTGCCGGAACTGGTACGCCGTGCGAAAGAGGGCGGCCTGGTGCCGGATTTGGTCACCGACCAGACCTCGGCCCACGACCTGATCAACGGCTACCTGCCGAGCGGCTGGACGGTCGAGGAATGGAAGGCGGCGCAGCGCGATCCGTCGCAACACGCGCGCCTGAAAGCGGCTGCTGCCGCGTCCTGCGCCAGGCACGTGCAGGCCATCCTCGACTTCAAGGAACTCGGCGCCTACGCGGTCGACTACGGCAACAACATCCGCCAGGTGGCGTTCGACGACGGCCTGCAGAACGCCTTCGACTTCCCCGGCTTCGTGCCGGCCTATATCCGCCCCCAGTTCTGCGAAGGGCGCGGTCCCTTCCGCTGGGTGGCGCTGTCCGGCGACCCGGAAGACATCTATAAAACCGACGCCAAGATCAAGGAGCTGTTCCCGCACCATGCGCAGGTGCACCGCTGGCTCGACATGGCGCGCGAGCGCATCGCCTTCCAGGGCCTGCCGGCGCGCATCTGCTGGCTGGGCCTGGGCGAGCGCCACCTGGCCGGCCTGGCGTTCAACGAAATGGTGCGCACGGGCGAACTGAAGGCGCCGATCGTCATCGGCCGCGACCACCTGGACACCGGCTCGGTCGCCAGCCCGAACCGCGAAACCGAGAGCATGCGCGACGGTACCGACGCCGTGTCGGACTGGCCGCTGCTGAACGCCATGCTGAACACGGCCGGCGGCGCCACCTGGGTCTCGCTGCACCACGGCGGGGGCGTGGGCATGGGCTATTCGCAGCACTCGGGCGTGGTGATCGTTGCCGACGGCACCGAGGCCGCCGCCAAGCGCCTGGCGCGCGTGCTGGTGAACGACAGCGGCTCGGGCGTGATGCGCCACGCCGATGCCGGCTACGAATCCGCCATCGAGACGGCCAAGCGCCAGGGCCTGAATCTCCCGATGATCAAGTAAGGTAATCTGAACATGAAACACGAAAACCAAGGTTGGACCCTGGAACCCGGCGCCCTCACGCTGGCCGACTTGCGCGCCGTCTGGGCCGATCATTTCACGATCGCGCTGTCGGCCAGCGCCGCCGCACCGATTGCGGCATCGGCCGCGCTGGTCGACGACATCGTCGCCAAGGGCGACCCGGCCTACGGCATCAACACCGGCTTCGGCATCCTGGCCAAGGCCCACATCCCGAACGAGCAATTGGCGCAGCTGCAGCGCAACCTGATCCTGTCGCACGCGGTCGGCACCGGCGAACTGATCGCGGACAACGTCGTCCGCCTGATCCTGCTGACCAAGATCGGCAGCCTGGCACGCGGCTATTCCGGCGTGCGTCCGCTGATCATCGACACCCTGATCGCGCTCTACAACGCGGGCATCATGCCGGCGATCCCGTCGCAGGGTTCGGTCGGCGCCTCGGGCGACCTGGCGCCGCTGGCCCACATGACCCTGGCCATCCTCGGCGTCGGCCCGGTGCGCGTGCGAGGCGAGATCGTCGACGCCGCCGAAGCCTTGCGCGCCGCCGGCATCGAGCCCGTGACCTTGGCCGCGAAGGAAGGGCTGGCCCTGATCAACGGCACCCAGGTATCGACCGCGCTGGCCCTGCACGGCCTGTTCATGGCCGAGCGCCTGGTGGAAGCGGCGATGGTCACCGGCGCGCTGTCGGTGGACGCGGCGCGCGGCAGCGATGCGCCGTTCGACGCGCGCATCCACGCGGTGCGCGGCCAGCCCGGGCAGATCGCCGCCGCCGCCATCTACCGCGAGCTGATGGCCGGCAGCGCCATCCGCGCCTCGCACCTGGTGGGCGACGAGCGCGTGCAGGACCCCTACAGCCTGCGCTGCCAGCCGCAAGTCATGGGCGCGGTGATGGACCTGGTGGCCAACGCCGGCCGCACCCTGCTGATCGAAGCGAATGCCGTTACCGACAATCCGCTGCTGTTTGTGGCGCCGGATGTCGCCTCGTGTGGCGACATCCTCTCCGGCGGTAACTTCCACGCCGAGCCGGTCGCCTTTGCCGCCGACACCCTGGCCCTGGCGATTGCCGAAGTCGGCGCCCTGGCCGAACGCCGCATCGCACTACTGATCGATGCGAATTTGTCCGGCCTGCCGGCCTTCCTGGTGCGCGAGCCGGGCCTGAACTCGGGCTTCATGATCGCCCACGTGACGGCCGCCGCGCTGGCGTCGGAAAACAAGTCGCTGGCCCATCCTGCCAGTGTCGACAGCTTGCCAACCTCGGCCAACCAGGAAGACCATGTCAGCATGGCCACCTTCGCGGCGCGCCGATTGGACCAGATGGCGCACAATACGGCTGTGATTGTCGGTATCGAGCTGCTGGCGGCCGGGCAGGGCATCGAGTTCCACCGTCCGTTGGCCAGTTCCGAACACCTGGAGCACGTGCACGCCCAGTTGCGCGCGCAGGTGGCGCCGTACGATGCCGACCGCTTCTTCGCACCCGATATCGAGGCCGCGCGCCGCATGGTGGTCGAAGGCGCACTGTCCGCATCATGCAAGGAGCTGTTCGCAGTTCTGCATCCTTAATTCAACCGCTAGAGGAGAGGTGATGGATTTCCGGTTCAAGGCAGGTACTGCGCCGATGCTGCTGTCGATGCCCCACGTGGGCACCGATATTCCCGACGAAGTCGCCGCCACGATGGCGCCCTGCGCGCTGGCGACGGCCGACACCGACTGGCACCTGGCCGAGCTCTATGAGGCCGCCGACCGCCTCGGCATCTCGACCCTGGCCGCCCGCTGGTCGCGTTACGCCATCGATTTGAACCGGCCGCCGGAAAACACGAACCTGTACCCGGGCCTGGACACCACCGGCCTGTGCCCGGTCGATACCTTCGGACGCGAAAGCCTGTACCAGGAGGGCAAGCTGCCGGACGCCGCCGAAGTCCAGCGCCGCCTCGACCGTTACTGGCGCCCCTACCATAACCAGTTGCGCGCGGAACTGGCGCGCCTGCTGGCGCTGCATGGCAAGGTGGTGCTGTGGGATGCCCACTCCATCGCATCCGTCGTGCCGCGCTTCTTCGAGGGCCGCCTGCCGGACCTGAACTTCGGCACCGCCGAGGGCAAGTCCTGCGACCCGGGGCTGGAGCAGGCCGTGGTCGGCGTGGCCCGCGCCCAGGACCGCTTCAGCATCGCCGTGAATGGCCGCTTCAAGGGCGGCCACATCACGCGTTTCTACGGCCAGCCGAACGAAGGCGTGCACGCGATCCAGCTCGAGATGTGCCAGTGCCTGTACATGAACGAGGCGCCGCCTTTCGAGTACCGTCCGGAAGTGGCGGCCGAGGTCCAGCCCTTGCTGGCCGAGATGATGGAAGCCGCCCTGGCCTGGGTGCAGTCATGAATGCATTGTTCGCGCGCCACGCCCTGCTGCCGGAAGGCTGGCGCGGCGACGTGCTGATCGAATGGGATGCGCGCGGCGCCCTCACGCGCGTGCAGGCCGATGCCAGGGCGCCGATCGGCGTGCCGCGCGCCGACTACGTGGTGCCGGGCATGGCCAACCTGCACTCGCACGCCTTCCAGCGCGCGCTCGGCGGCCTGACCGAGCATGCCGGCGACGGCCCCGACAGCTTCTGGACCTGGCGCGAACTGATGTACCGTTTCGCCGCCAACATCACGCCCGAGCAGGCCGAGGCCATCGCCGCCCAGCTGTTCTCGGAATGCCTGCGCCACGGCTACACCTCGCTGTGCGAATTCCACTACATCCAGCGCGATCCAAATGGGGACATGTACGCACGCCCGGCCGAGATGGCCGAGCGCATCGCCGCGGCCGGCCAGCAGTCCGGCATCGGCCTGACCCTGCTGCCGGTCCTGTACAGCCACAGCGGCTTCGGCGAACAACCGCTGAAGCCGGAGCAACGGCGCTTCCGCACCGACGTCGACACCGTGCTGCGCATCGTCGAGGCGCTGTCTCCGTTGCGCTCGGGCCAGCTGGAAGTGGGGGCGGCGCCGCATTCGTTGCGCGCGGCCGGCATCGAGCAGATCCGCGAACTGGCGGCGGCGCTGCCGGCCGGCCGGCCGCTGCACATCCACATCGCCGAGCAGCAGGGCGAAGTCGAGCAGAGCCTGGCGTTTTCCGGCTGGCGCCCGGTCGAGTACTTGCTGGAGAACATCGGCATCGACGAGCGCTGGTGCCTGGTGCATGCGACCCACCTCGACGAAGACGAGATCAAGGCGCTGGCGGCGTCCGGCGCCGTGGCCGGCATCTGCCCGACCACCGAGGCCAACCTGGGCGACGGCCTGTTCCCGCTCGGAGATTATTTGGCCCTCGGCGGGCGCTGGGGCATCGGCAGCGACAGCCATGTGTCGCAGAGCCCGGTCGAGGAATTGCGCTGGCTCGAGTATGGCCAGCGCCTGCTGCACCAGCGCCGCAATGTGGTCGCGAATGCAACGCGGCGCGACGTTGCGCTCAACTTGTGGCAGGATGCGCTGGCCGGTGGCGCACAAGCGGCCGGGCGGGCCGTGGGCGCCTTGGAAGCCGGGCGGCGCGCCGACCTGCTGGTGCTCGACAGCGCGCATCCGAATCTGGAAGGCGCGCTCGAGGCCGACGTGATGGGCCGCCTGGTCTTTTGCGGCAACGACAACCTGGTGCGCGACGTGCTGGCCGGCGGGCGCTGGGTAGTGCAGGGCGGGCGCCACATGGCCCAGGACACCATCGCGCGCCGCTACCGGCAGGCGATCAACCAGTTGCGCGAGGTAAGAGCATGAACATCCTGATTCCCTTTGCCGGCCTGTCGGCGGTGCCCTGGAAAAACGGCGGCGGCAGCACGACCACCATCGCGGTCGGCCCGCCCGAAGCCAATCTCGAGAACTTCGAGTGGCGCGTGAGCCTGGCGACCATCGCCGAGGACGGCCCGTTCTCCAGCTTCCCCGGCGTCGACCGCACGCTGGCGCTGGTCGACGGCCACGGCATGACGCTCGACATCGACGGTTCCGAGCGCGTAATCCTGTGCGAATCCGGCCCGGTGCTGGCGTTCGACGGCGAATCGCAGGTCGTGGCCAAGCTGAATCGCGGGCCGACCACCGATTTCAACGTCATGACGCGCAGCGATTGCTGCTACCACCAGTTCGGGCGGCGCCGCCTGTCGGGCAAGTCGACGTTTGTCGCGCGCGCCGACTTGACGGTGCTGTTCCTGGCCGAGGGCGAGAGCCTGGAGATCGCCAGCGACGCGGAACGCATCGGGCTGGTACGCTATGACGCGGTGATGTTCGATCCGGGCACGGTGTGGTCGCTCGAAACCACGCAGGCGACGATATTCATCGTCGACATTTTCTATTACAACGAGGACGAAGATGAGTGAACGCAGCAATCCGCGGGTCGACGCGGTATTTGCGAACGTGAACCTGGCCACCATGGTCGGTGGCTATGGCGAGATCATGGACGGCGCGATTGCCGTGCACCACGGGCGCATCGCCTGGGTCGGCGCACGTCGCGACGCCCCGCGCGCGGCCGTCATCCACGACTGCGACGGCGCCTGGCTCACCCCCGGCCTGATCGACTGCCACACCCACATCGTCCACGCCGGCAACCGCGCCGACGAATGGGAAGCGCGCCTGGAAGGCGCCAGCTACGAAGACATCGCCCGCAATGGCGGCGGCATCATGTCCACCGTGCGCGGCACACGCGCCGCCAGCGTCGAGGACCTGATCCGTGTGAGCGCGCCGCGCGTGTCGCAGTTGCTGGCCGAGGGCGTGACCACGCTCGAGATCAAGTCTGGCTACGGCCTGAACATGACGGGCGAAGCGAATTTGTTGCGCGCCGCGCGGCGCCTGGGCGAAATCCTGCCGGTGTGCGTGAAGACCACGTTTTTGGGCGCGCACGCGCTGCCGCCCGAGTTCGCCGACCGCGCCGACGACTACATCGCCGAAGTGACCGAACGCATGCTGCCGCTGCTGGCGAAAGAGGGACTGGTCGATGCGGTCGATGCCTTCTGCGAGCACATCGGCTTTACCTACGACCAGACCGAGCGCGTGTTCAATGCCGCCCGGCGCCTGAATTTGCCGGTCAAGCTGCATGCGGAACAACTCTCCGAGCAGCGTGGGGCGGAACTGGTGGCACGCTACCGCGGGTTGTCGGCGGATCATCTGGAACACCTGACGCCGGCCGGGATTGCCGCCATGGCTGCGGCCGGCACGGTGGCCGTGTTGTTGCCGGGCGCCTGGTACTACCTGCGCGAAACGCGCATGCCGCCGATTCCCGAGTTGCGCCAGGCCGGTGTGCCGCTGGCGGTGGCCACCGATTGCAATCCGGGTACGTCGCCGATGAGTTCGATTTTGCTGGCGATGAACATGGCTTGCACGATGTGGCGCCTGACGCCGCGCGAAGCCCTGCAGGGCGCGACCGTCCACGCGGCGCGTGCGCTCGGCATGCAGGATCGGATCGGTACGCTGGAGGTTGGCAAGCGTGCCGACTTTGCGCTGTGGGATATTGCGCGGCCATCGGAGCTGGCGTATGGGATTGGCTCCAATCCTTGCCAGGCCGTGGTGAATGGCGGCGTGATGCGCGAGCGGGATGTGGGGCTGCCAGCGGGTTTTTGAGGCTTCAAAAATAAAGAGTGCTTCACGAGCACGTCGTCTGACCGAGTTCCGTGTCTGGACACTTTGCACCGCGTGGGCACAAGTGCCCACCCTACAAAACCGCATTCAGTAGGGTGGGCCGGGCCGCGCAAGGCTCTTGAGCCCA
>DAMABW010000052.1:0-4592 GCA_031999925.1 Massilia sp.
TTTCGGCCGAACCGGTCGAACGCAATTCATTGGCTACGCGAACCCGCTCGGCGCGCATGCGGTCGTAGACCGAGTCGTTGATCTGGTCGATGTAGTCCACGCGCTTCAGGCGCACGTCGACGATGCCGACACCGATCTGCTTGGCCTCGGCCACGACCTTGTCGCGCACCGCATCCATCACGCGGCCACGCTCGCCGGAAATCACTTCGCGCACGGTGCGCTTGGTGATCTCGTCGTTCAGGGCCGCCTTGACGATCTGCGACATGCGGTTGCGGGCGGCGCGCTCGTCGCCGTTGAAGCTGACGTAGTACAGGCGCGGCTCGACGATGCGCCATTTCACAAAGGCGTCGACCAGGATGTTCTTCTTCTCGGACGTGATGAAGCGGTCGGCGTCGGGCGTATCCAGGGTCAGGATGCGTTTATCCAGGTAGATCACGTTCTGGAACGGCGGCGGCAGCTTGAAGTGCAGGCCCGGCTCGGCGATCACTTCGCGCACTTCACCGAGGGCGAAGACGATCGCGAAGCGGCGCTGGTCGACCACGAACACGGTCGAGGACAGCAGCATCAGGGCAATGAAGCCCGCCACGAAAATGGTTACGAGGCGGCTCATCAACGGCTCTCCCTGTCACGTGAAGTATCGCGGCTGCGCGAGTCGCGCTGGCGCACCGCTTCGATGTTTTGCAGGACTTCCTGCGAGGTCGATGCCGATCCCTGCTGGGCCGGCGTTTGTACCGGGCCCGAGTGCGCACGGCCGACGCTGGCGTCGTTCGCGGCGACCTGGGCGACCAGTTTGTCCAGCGGCAGGTACAGCAGGTTGGAACCCGACTTGGCGTCGACCATCACCTTCGTGGTGTTGCTGAAGATCGATTGCATGGTGTCGAGGTACATGCGGTCGCGGGTCACGCCCGGGGCCTTGGCATACTCGGCCACCACCTGGTTGAAGCGCGAGGCATTACCGGTGGCGTTTTCGATGACCATCGAGCGGTAGGCCGAAGCATCTTCCAGCAGGCGGTTGGCGGCGCCGCGGGCACGCGGGATCACGTCGTTGGCATAGGCCTGGCCTTCGTTGCCGGCACGGGCGCGGTCCTGGCCGGCTTTCACGGCGTCGTCGAACGCGCTCTGCACCTGTTCCGGCGGCTGTACGTTCTGCATGGTCACGTTGGTGATCAAGACGCCCAGCTTGTAGCGGTCGACGATGGCCTGCATCATGTTGTGCACGTCGACGGCCACCTTTTCGCGGCCTTCGTACAGCACGAAGTCCATCTTGCTCTTGCCCACCACTTCGCGCACCGCGGTTTCGGCGATCTGGTGCACGCTGGTGTCCTGGTCGCGGTTGTTGAAGACCCAGGCAACCGGGTCCTTCAGGGTGTACTGCACCGCGAACTGGATGTCGATGATGTTTTCGTCGTCGGTCAGCATCAGCGCTTCGGCCGGTTGCTTGTTGCGCACGTTGTCGCGGTAGCCGATTTCGGCGGTGCGCACCTGCGAGACGTTGACGGTTTCGTGGGCCTGGATCGGGGCCGGCCAGCGCCAGTTGAAACCGGCGCCGGTGGTGTGGCTCAGGCGGCCGAAGGTGGTCACCACACCGACCTGGCCTTCCTGGACGATGAAGGCGCCGCTGGCAAGCCAGATCAGCACGACGATGAAGCCGATCACGGTGGCCGTGATGCCGGCGCCCCGCCCTTCCGAGCGGTACGGCCCGCCGGCGTCGCCGCCGTTGTTGCCGCGCCCGCCGAACAGGCGGTTCAGGCGCGCATTGAAGTCGCGCCACATCTGGTCGAGATCGGGCGGACCTTCACCCGGACGGCGGCCCTCCTGGGCCTTGTGGTCACCCTGGGGTTTGTTGCCCCAGCGTGGATCGTTCAGCGACAGTTTGACGCCGAAACGTTTGAGTAAGGAAACGAGCATAGGCTAGTGGGGCCCGAGATGGGTGGAGGTTGGAATACTTGCGCCGAAGTCGTCGTCCGAATCATCCGACTGGTCGGATTCGTCCGAAGCCTTCGTCGCGGCATCGTCCTGCTCTTCGTTTTTAGCGCTCAGGCCAGGCGCGGAGCCGGCTGCCTCGACGATTGCATCGCGCAACAGATCGAGGCCGGCGCCGCTACGGGCGCTGATAAAAACGCGGCTGATTTTATCATATTCATCACGTTCGACCCCGGGCTGGAGGTCGGCCGCGTCAATCTTGTTCCACACAAGGATCTGCGGAATATGGTCTGCGCCGATTTCGCGCAGGACGTCGTTGACCTGTTCGATCTGTTCCATGCGCACCGGCGAGGAGCCGTCGACCACGTGCAGCAGCAAATCGGCGTGAATCGTTTCTTCCAGGGTGGCGCGGAAAGCGGCCACCAACTGGTGCGGCAATTCGCGCACGAAGCCGACGGTGTCGGAAATCACGACGCTGCCGACCTCGTCGTTCAGGTAGAGGCGGCGGCTGGTGGTGTCCAGGGTGGCGAACAACTGGTTCGCAACGTAGACGCCGGCCTTGGTCAGCGTGTTGAACAGGGTCGACTTGCCGGCATTCGTGTAACCGACGAGCGAGACCGAGAAGGTCTGGTTGCGGCCGCGCTGGCGGCGCTGGGTCTCGTGCTGCTTGCGCAGCTTGGTGAGACGGGCGCGCAAGGCCTTGACACGTTCGCCGATCAGGCGGCGGTCGGTCTCGAGCTGGGTTTCGCCAGGGCCGCGCAGGCCGATACCACCCTTCTGACGCTCCAGGTGGGTCCAGCCGCGGATCAGGCGCGTGGCCAGGTGCTGCAGCTGGGCCAGTTCCACCTGCAACTTACCCTCGTGGCTCTTGGCGCGCTGGGCGAAGATGTCGAGGATCAGACTGGTGCGGTCGATGACGCGGCGGTTCAGCCGGCGTTCGAGGTTACGCTGCTGGGCAGGCGACAGGGCGTGGTTGAAGATGACGATGTCGGCATTGTCGACAGTCGCCGCCTGGGCGATCTCGTCGGCCTTGCCGCTGCCAACAAAATAGGCAGGATCGGGGGCGGAACGTTTTGCGGTGATCGTGGTGATCGGCTCCGCGCCGGCCGAGCGCGCCAACAAGGCGAGCTCTTCGAGACTGGCGCTGAAGTCGACAGCGCCAAATCGATGCCGACCAGCGCGGCGCGCATGGTACTTGTACCGAGGGCGTCAGCCATCGGCCTTACTCAGCTTCGGAATCGAGGTTGAGATTGACGGCGCGAGCCGGCACGACGGTGGAAATGGCATGCTTGTACACCATTTGGGTGACGGTATTGCGGAGCAGGACGACGTACTGGTCGAAGGACTCGATGTGGCCCTGCAGTTTGATCCCGTTGACCAGGTAGATCGAGACAGGGACATGCTCTTTGCGCAAGGCATTGAGGAATGGGTCTTGTAACAGTTGCCCTTTGTTGCTCATAACAGCTCCGTAATGTTGTTGTAGTTTAAAAATTGGAGGCTAATGCCGCCATTTCAAGTGGACGGGGCAAGATTCAGCTTTGCGAACGATGGCCTGCGGTTACTGTAACCTGTTTTACCCTTTTTTGTCGTACTGCTACGCTTAAGAAAACATTAAAACGAGCAATACAGCCCACGGGAGATGGCTTGCTGGGCGCCGCGGCAGGTTTGCCGGGCGCCTAGAACCTATCCCGGTAGGTGGCGGGAAGCTGCTGGCGATGCATGGCGAGCGTGAGCAAGGCGCGAGGAGGCCGCATGGCGAGCCATGAAACGACGAGCAACGCAGCACACGTTCGTCAGGCGCGCAAGAAGCGACTGCCATCTACCGGGATAGGTTCTAATCCATGAAGGATTACCCTTCGCGCTTATCGAAAGGATTTTTACCGCTGCGCAGTTCGATCCGCAATGGCGTGCCGATCAGGCTGAAGGTATCGCGGAAGTGCTTTTCCAGGTAGCGTTTATACGGTTCCGTCACGCCGTCCAGGGCATTGCCGTGGATGACGATGACCGGCGGATTCTGGCCGCCCTGGTGGGCGTAGCGCATCTTCGGACGGGTGCCGCCCTTGCGCTTCGGCTCCTGCTTCTCGATCGCTTCCTGCAGGGCGCGCGTCAGGCGCGGGGTCGACAGGTTGGCCGTCGCCGCGGCATACGCCGCATCGACCGACTTCATCAACTGCGACACGCCGCTGCCCTTCAGCGCCGAGATGAACTTCATGTCGGCAAAGCCGAGGAAGTCGAGCTTGCGGTCGATGTCGTTCTTCACCTGGTCGCGCTGGTCGGAAGTCAGGCCATCCCACTTGTTGACGGCCACCACCAGCGCCCTGCCCGATTCCAGGATGAAGCCGGCGATGTGCGCATCCTGCTCGGAGATGTCCTGCTGGGCGTCGAGCATCAGCACGACCACGTTCGCTTCCGACACCGATTGCAGGGTCTTCACGACCGAAAACTTCTCGATGGCTTCGAACACCTTGCCGCGTCGGCGGATACCGGCGGTGTCGATCAGGGTGTACTGCTTGCCGTCGCGCTCGAACGGCACTTCGATCGAGTCGCGGGTGGTGCCCGGCATGTCGAAGGCAATCACGCGCTGCTCGCCGACCAGGGTGTTGATCAGGGTCGACTTGCCGACGTTCGGACGGCCGACCAGGGCGATCTTCACGCCGCGGTCCGCCGGC
>DAMABW010000052.1:4602-16595 GCA_031999925.1 Massilia sp.
GCTTGGGCGCTGGGCGAAGGCCAGGTCGAGCGCTTCGTTGACCAGGTCGTGCACGCCGTCGCCGTGGGCGGCGGAGATCACATACGGGTCGCCCATGCCCAGCTCGTAGAACTCGGCGGTGACCGAGGTGTACTTCATGCCCTCGGACTTGTTAATGACGAGCATGACCTGGCGGCCGGACTTGCGCAGGAAGTCGGTAATGGTCTTGTCGTGCGGGGTCAGGCCCTGGCGGCCGTCGACGATGAAGACGACGATGTCGGCTTCAGCCACGGCCTGCTTCGTCTGCAGGGCCATCTCGTGCATGATGCCTTCCTTGGCCACCGGCTCGAAACCGCCGGTGTCGATGACCAGGAAGGGCCGCTCGCCGATACGCCCTTCGCCGTAGTGGCGGTCGCGCGTCAGGCCAGGGAGGTCGGCCACCAGCGCGTCGCGCGAACGGGTCAGGCGGTTGAATAGGGTCGACTTTCCGACGTTCGGGCGACCAACGAGTGCAATTACCGGCTTCATGTATTTATTCTATTCGACCGCGATGGCGGCCACAGTTCCATTTTGTGTTTGAAAAATCAGGTTACTTCCGGCCACCAGCGGCGTGCCGCTGACGGCGCTGCCGTCGAGGGCGGCGCGCGCCAGGAACGTACCGTCCTCGCGCGACAGGAAGTGGATGTAACCCTGGTAGTCGCCGACCGCGACCGCACGGCCGTAGGACAGCGGTGTCGAGAGGCCGCGGAAGGCCAGCTTGTCGTTCTTCCAGGCGCTGGCGCCGCTGTCGCGGGCAAACGCATGCACGGCGCCCTTGTCGTCGGCGGCGAAGACGAAGCGCTGGTCGACCGCCACGCCCACTTCCGAGGACAGGTCTCGGTTCCAGCGCGGCGAGCCCGAGGCGAGCTCGAAGCAGGCCACGCGGCCCTGGTAGGACACGGCGCAGACGTCGGATTCGAAGATCACCGGGGCGCCGCCGATGTCGGTGACGCGTTCCAGTTCGGTGGCGCCGCGCGCCACGCCCACCTCGACTTCCCAGCGCGGGGCGCCGGTGGCCATCAGGAAGGAAGTCAGCTTACCGGCCGGCTGGGCCACGATCACGTCCTGTTCGTGCACCAGCATGCCCGGCGCGCTGCGCAGGGTCAGCGGCGGCGACGGACGCTGCACGGTCCATTTCTTTTCGCCGGTGGCGGCGTCGATGCCGACGATGCGGTTGTCGATCGAGCGCGCCACCACCATGCCCTGGCCCACGGCCGGGCTGGACAGGATCTCGCTCGACAGCTGGGTCTTCCACAGTGCCTTGCCGTCCATGTCGAAGGCCATCAGCACGCCCTTGGCGGCGCCGACCACGATCACGTTGTTGTCGGTGCCGACACCGGCGGTCAGGTTCGAGCCGGCCTTGATGCGCCACATCGGGCGGCCGTCCGCCGCTTCGACGCGCGCGATCTCGCCGTCGGCACTGGCCACGACCAGGGTATTGCCGGCCAGCGCAGGCGAGAACTGGTAGCCGCGCGCCTTGCCGATGTCGAGCTTCCATGCGGTACGCACGGCCATCGAGGCCTTCAGTTCTTCCAGCTTGGCCGGCTCGGTGGTCTTGTCCTTCGACGCGAAGGGATTAAGCGAACTCAAGGTCGAGCAGCCCGTCATCAGGGCCAGGACACCGACACCAACCAGCTTACGGGTAATACGCATATTCTTTTAGCCTTGTTCTTAAGTCTGAAGTCTGAACTTTATAAAGCCGCAAAGCCCGCGGCCGCCGGGAAAGGCGGACGCGGGCCGGATCGACTGCCGATTACGCTGCTGCCTTCGGCGCTTCCGGGGCGGTGCCGCCGATCGCTTCGAGCTTGATGCGCACCAGTTGGCTGCCCGGATGCTTCGGACCCATGGCGGCCAGCGCGGCAATGTAGGCGTTGCGGGCATCGGCAATCTTGTTCTGCGCAACCAGCACGTCACCCTTGCGGTCCTGGACTTCGGCCGAGAATTGCGGCAAGAACTTTTCGTTCAGCAGTTTCATGGCGCCGTCGTAGTTCTTTTCGTCCAGCAGCACGCCGGCCAGGCGCAGCTTGGCGACCGACTGGTATTCGTCGTTGCCGTTGTCGATTGCCCACTGCAACTGGGCCTTGGCGGTCTTCAGGTCGTTCGCTTCGAAGGCGGTCTTGGCGGCGGCCAGGGCACTCATCTGGGCGTAGGCGGTGCGCTTGAACTTGTCCTGGATGTCGGCGGCGATGCGCTGGGCCTTGGCGTTGTCGTTGGCGGTCACGGCATCGGTCAGGGTGTCGTACAGGGCCGAAGCCTCCACGGACGACTTGCGCTGATGCTGGTTCCAGAAGTTATAGGCGGCGAAAGAGCCGAGCGCGATGATCAGCACCCAGGTGATCAGGTTGCCGTACTTGGACCAGAAAGCCTTGAAAGTGGCTATCTGTTCTTGTTCTTCGAGGTCGTATGCCATGGTCGTTCGTCTGTCTGATAGTTATCGATGGATGACTTGCTTCGCTACTGCTTACGGGTGGTAATGCACGTGATCGTGGTCGTGGTCATGGTCGCCGATGATGGCGTCGACCACGTGGTCGACCACGGCGTCGAAGGCGACGCTGGCCTGCTGCTGCTCGCCGGCCTCACCACGCAAGGATTTCACGGCCGCGACATTGTTGGCCACTTCGTCTTCGCCGAGGATGACGGCAAAGGCGGCGCCGCTGGCGTCGGCCTTCTTCATCTGGCTCTTGAAGCTGCCCGCACCCGCCGGCGTTGCGCAATGTAGCACAACATCCAGGCCGGCATCGCGGAATCGTTCGGCCAGGATGAAGGCCTGCACCTGCGCTTCTTCGCCCTGGTGCACCATGTAGACGTCGCACTGGGAAGGCGTGGCCGGCTCGCCCAGGCCCTTCATCAGCTCGACGATGCGCTCGATGCCCATCGCGAAGCCGACGCCCGGGGTGTGCTTGCCGCCGAAGGTTTCGATCAGCGGATCGTAGCGGCCGCCCGCGCAAATGGTGCCCTGCGAGCCCAGCTCGTCGGTGACCCACTCGAACACCGTGCGGTTGTAGTAATCGAGGCCGCGCACCAGGCGCGGGTTCACGGTGTACTGGACGTTGTTACGGTCGAGCAGTTTTTTCACGCCGTTGAAGTGGGCCAGCGACTCTTCGCCCAGATACGACAGCAGTTGCGGCGCGCCGTTCACCATTTCCTGCATGGCCGGGTTCTTGGTGTCGAGGATGCGCAGCGGGTTGCTGTGCAGGCGGCGCTGGGCTTCGGCGTCGAGCACGGCGCTGTGCTGTTCGAAGTAGGCGATCAGGTCGGCGCGGTGGCGGTTGCGCTCGTCGGCGTTGCCGATCGAGTTCAGTTCCAGGCGCACGTTCTGCAGGCCGAGATCATCCCACAGGCGGCGGCACAGCATGATCAGTTCGGCATCGATGTCCGGGCCGGCAAAGCCGACGGCTTCGGCGCCGAACTGGAAGAACTGGCGGTAGCGGCCGCGCTGCGGACGCTCGTGGCGGAACATCGGGCCCTTGTACCAGAGGCGCTTCGGACCTTCGTAGACCAGGTTGTGCTCGATGACCGCGCGCACCACGCCGGCCGTGCCTTCCGGGCGCAGGGTCAACTGGTCGCCGTTCATCGAGTCTTCGAAGGAATACATCTCCTTTTCGACGATGTCGGTCACGGCGCCGATCGCGCGCGCGAACAGGCGGGTTTCCTCGACGATCGGGGTGACGATCTTCTGGTAGCCGTAGCTTTTCAGGATCGTTTCGGCGGTGTTCTCGAACAGTTCCCACAGCGGTGCGTCGGCTGGGAGGATGTCGTTCATGCCTTTGATGGCATTGATTTTTTCTGGTTTGGACATGGTCTGATTCTTTGATTCGTAGGGTGGGTTCTTGAACCCACCGGATACGGTACGACATGATTGGTGGGTTCGAGAACCCACCCTACGTTAAACGATTTCTATTCTTTCCAAGGCTGAGCAGGCTCGTTCCCGGTTTTGTAGGGTGGGCTCTTGAGCCCACGCGGTACGGCATCTGATCCGCCGCACCGCTTTACACGGTGGGGTACGCAATGGTACGACCGCGTGGGCACAAGTGCCCACCCTACGCGATCGTGGTCTGCTGCCCGTAGTTTTTCTTCACGTAATCCAGCACGATGGCCTGGAACTCCTCGACGATCCGCTCGCCGCGCAGCGTGGCGAACTTCTGCCCGTCGACAAACACCGGCGCCGCCGGCGATTCGCCGGTACCCGGCAAACTGATGCCGATGTTCGCATGCTTCGATTCGCCCGGACCGTTGACGATGCAGCCCATCACGGCCACGTTCATCGCTTCCACGCCCGGGTAGGACTTCTTCCATTCCGGCATCTGCTCGCGCAGGAAGCTCTGGATGTTGTCGGCCAGTTCCTGGAACACGGTCGAGGTCGTGCGGCCGCAGCCCGGGCAGGCGATCACCATCGGCGTGAACTTGCGCAGGCCCATGGTCTGCAGGATTTCCTGCGACACCACGACTTCTTTCGTGCGGTCGCCGCCCGGCTCCGGCGTCAGCGATACGCGAATCGTGTCGCCGATGCCTTCCTGCAGCAGCACCGACAAGGCCGCGGTCGAGGCGACGATGCCCTTGCTGCCCATGCCGGCTTCGGTCAGGCCCAGGTGCAGCGGGTAGTCGCAGCGGCGCGCCAGCTCGCGGTACACCGCGATCAAATCCTGCACCGCCGAGACCTTGCACGACAGGATGATCTTGTCTTTCGCCAGGCCGACTTCCTCGGCGCGCACGGCGTTCTCGATGGCCGAGGTAATCAGGGCTTCATACATCACGGCCTGGGCGCTGAACGGGTTCGCACGCGCGGCATTCGCATCCATGATGCGCGCCAGCAGCGACTGGTCCAGGCTGCCCCAGTTGACGCCGATGCGCACCGGCTTGTCGTGCTTGATCGCGACTTCGATCATCTGGGCGAACTGGGTATCGCGCTTGGCGCCCTGCCCCACGTTGCCAGGGTTGATGCGGTACTTCGACAGCGCGGCCGCGCATTCCGGGAAGTCGCGCAGCAGGATGTGGCCGTTATAGTGGAAGTCGCCGACCAGCGGCACATCGATTTCCATGCGGTCGAGCTGTTCGCGGATGGCCGGCACGGCGGCCGCGGCTTCCGGCTTGTCGACGGTGAGACGCACCATCTCGGAACCGGCGCGCGCCAGTTCCTTGATCTGGATGGCGGTGCCGATCACGTCGGCGGTGTCGGTGTTGGTCATCGACTGCACCACCACCGGGGCGTCGCCGCCGATCCACACCTTGCGCGCGCCGTGCTGGACCAGCACGCGGCGGCTGGCGCGGCGCGCCATCGGACCGGAAGGAATGGGCAGATTCATGGCATTCATGGGTGTTTCCGATTATTTGTTCAGGGTCACGCGGGAAATGGTCTTGCCCGGCACCTGCGGCAGTGCCACGGCGGCGCCGCGCAGCGTGGCGGTCACGCCGGCCGGGTTGCCGACCACCAGGGTCGCGGTGCCCGGCACTTCGACGGTTTCAAGGCTGCCGGCTTTCACCAGGCGCGAGATCAGCGCCTTGCCGCCTTGCGGGCGCACTTCGATCCAGGAATCCTCGCGCACGCTCAGCACCAGGGTATTGGCGCCGGCCGGGGCAGGCGCCGCTGCCGGGGCGGTGACGATGGCGGCCGGCGCATTCGCGGCTGGCGCGGTCGGCGCAGGCGCCGTGGTCGTCGGCGTAGCCGGTGCGGTCTGGACGGCGGGCGGCGTGGCGGCGGGTGCCTGGCCCGCCGGTGCAGTCGGCGCGCCATTCGCCGGGGCGGCATTGGTGTCGCCCTGGGCCGGCACCGAGATCAGCGGCACGGCCGGATCGTGGGCGGCTTCGGCGCCGCTGTTGGTGGCGGCGCCGTCGGCCGGCACGGTCTGGATGGCGTCGCCGGTGGCCGCGGCATCGCCGCCCGGCAGCTTGATCAGGCCAAAATTCCAGGCGGCGCCGGCGGCGGCAGCCACCACGACGACGGCGGCGATCCAGCCCAGCGGCAGGCTGGAGCGCCGGCCATGGGTCGGGAAACGCGATTCCGAGAACGAGGTCGGGCGTTCGCGGCGCGCAGCGGCGGCGTCGAGATCGGTTGCGACCGGCTCGTCCACCTTGACCATCGCCACCAGCGGCGCCGGATCGAGGCGCACGATCTTGGCGTAGGCGCGGATGAAACCGCGCGTCACGGCGGGGCTCGGCAAGGCAGCATAGTCGCCGGCCTCGATCGCCACCACCTGGCGCACCGCCAGCTTGAGCTGCTCGGCCACCTGCTCGACGCTCCAGCCCATCGCTTCGCGCTGTGCGGCAAGAGTGGCGCCCGGATGGCTGTGGTGGTTGGCCGGCGTGGCGCCCTGGTCTGCGCGCTCTGAAGTCATTGTCGTCTCACTCATCGAATGCCCCGCGCTCATACGCTGCGAATTCGGGCGAGCCCGGGAAGCGCCGCCGCAGCTGCGCCAGCAGGCTGGCTTCGTTCGCGCGCTCGCCACTCTTGCGTCCGACCCGGATGGCCAGCCACAAGGCATCGGCGGACAGGGTGTCGAGTGTCGACACGTCCGTCAGGCGGTGTATGAAAAAACCGGCGCGCTCGTAGTCGCGCCGCTCGTAGTACACCCGCGCCAGGCCGGCGCTGGTGGCCGGCAGGTCGGGGTTGAAACGCAGCGCATTGAGCAGGTAGCGCTCGGCCGCGTCGTAATTCTTCGTCTTCAGGCTGCATTGCCCGGCATTCACCATGGCGCTGACCGGGGTCCGGTAGGACGGATTGGCGAGGGCGGCGTCGAACTGGCGCATCGCCTCTTGCGGGCGGTTCGCGCTCTGGCACAGGAAAGCGCCGTAGTTGTTCGCCAGCTCGGGATTGCGCGGCGCCAGGCGCAGCGCGTGCTGGTAGTTTTCTTCCGCGAGCGGCAGTTCGCCCATTGCGGTATAGATCAGGGCGCGCACGCCATAGGCGTCGGCGTAATCGGTATCGGCGGCGATCGCCTTCTTGATTTCGTCGAGGGCGATCTCGTACTTGCCGTCCTGGTAGTACTCGACCGCCAGTTGCAGGCGGATCGCGGCGCGCTTCTCGGCCACGGTCTGGTCGGAAGCGGTCTTCAGTTCGGTGCTGGAGCCGCCACCAGGATTGCTGGCGCAGGCCGACAACAGGCACAGGGCAAGCGCCGCCGCCAGGCGGGTGCACGTTGCCCTGTTCATTCCCTTGCCTGCCTGCGCGCCGATCAAGAAGGAATCTCCACGATGCGGCCGAAGTCGGCGCCGAATTTCTTCTGGTACTCGGCCATCTTTTCCATGCGCTCGGCCACGCGGGTGCGGTCCTTGACCTCGCCGGCCAATTGGCCGCAGGCGGCGTCGATGTCGTCGCCGCGTGTCTTGCGCACGGTGGTGACGATGCCGGCGTTCATCAGCACTTCGGCAAAGGCCTTGATGCGCGGGTTCTTCGAACGGAACAGGCCGGACTCCGGGAAAGGATTGAACGGAATCAGGTTGAACTTGCAGTTCACGCCGACTTCCGGATCGTTGACCAGGGCGATCAGTTCGCGCGCATGCTCGTCGCTGTCGTTGAAGTTATCGAGCATGCAGTACTCGAAGGTGATGAAGTCGCGCGGCGCGAATTCCAGGTAGCGCTTGCAGGCGGCCAGCAGTTCGCGCAGCGGGTACTTCTTGTTCAGCGGCACCAGGATGTCGCGCAGGGCGTCGTTCGAGGCGTGCAGCGACACGGCCAGGGCCACGGGCACGTCCTGCGCCAGCTTGTCGATGTTCGGCACCACGCCCGAGGTCGACAGGGTCACGCGGCGGCGCGACAGGCCGTAGGCGTTATCGTCGAGCATGAGTTTCAGCGCGGTGGCGGTCGGCTCGTAGTTCAGCAGCGGCTCGCCCATGCCCATCATGACCACGTTGGTGATCTGGCGTTCGCCTTTCGGGCCAGGCTCGATGCCCTTGGTACGGCGCAACTCGAACTCGGCCATCCACAACTGGCCGATGATCTCGGCCACGGTCAGGTTGCGGTTGAAGCCTTGCTTGCCGGTCGAGCAGAAGCGGCAGTTGACGGCGCAACCGGCCTGGGTGGAGATGCACAGCGTGCCGCGGTTTTCTTCCGGGATGAACACGGTTTCCACGGCGTTGCCGTTGCCGACGTCGACCAGCCACTTGCGGGTGCCGTCGCTCGAGGTGTTGTCGCTGATGATGGCCGGCGAGCGCACCTCGGCGCGGGTTTTGAGTTTTTCGCGCAGCGACTTGGCGAGATCCGTCATGTCGTCGAAATTGCTGGCGCCGAACTGGTGTATCCAGCGTTGCAATTGCTTTGCGCGGAACGGCTTCTCACCCAATTCAGCGCAGTAAGCGACGAGTTGCGCGGGATCGAAGTCCAGCAGGTTGGTGAGAGTCGTCATGGTGTTCTGGGGTACTGTATAAAAAATAAAACGAACCCCGCTCGCCGGGCCTGAAGCATGGGCGAGCGGTGCTTGGTGCCGACAGCGATTACTTCAGTTCTGGGAAGAAGTAAGCGATTTCGACTTGTGCGGCTTCGACAGCGTCCGAACCGTGCACGGCGTTGGCATCGATCGAATCGGCGAAATCGGCGCGGATGGTGCCTTTTTCAGCTTTCTTCGGATCGGTCGCGCCCATCAGGTCGCGGTGTGCCAGGACGGCGTTCTCGCCTTCCAGAACCTGGATCATGACTGGACCCGAGACCATGAAGGTGACCAGGTCGTTGAAGAAGCCGCGCTCCTTGTGGGCAGCGTAGAAGCCTTCAGCCTGCTCGCGCGACAGCTGGGTCATACGGGCTGCGACGATCTTCAGGCCAGCGTTTTCGAAGCGGCTGTAGATTTGGCCGATCACGTTTTTTGCAACTGCGTCTGGTTTGATGATCGACAGGGTGCGTTCGATTGCCATGTAAAAACTCCAATAAAAAGAAAGGTTTAAATCGAGAAGTTGAAAACTCAATCAACCTTCAATTTTACCATACCTGCGTCCATATAACCGACATTACGGCGGGGACGGCCAAAGTCGAGGAGTGGCGGCAAAAAAACGCTTTCTCCAGTGCGGCGGCTAGCTTGCGGCACGGAACTTATGAATAACTTAAAACCAAGACCTGTCCATACTCCACGGGGCAACCGCATGCTATGCTCACACCGAATTATCCTACCAACGGAGGCATGAACATGAACCCTATCCTGCAAAAGCAACCCGCGTACGACGTGGCGGTCGGCCAGGTTACGCGCAACAAAGTCCTGCGCAACACCTTCTGGCTGCTGGCCCTGTCGATGATCCCGACTGTGCTCGGCGCCTTCGTCGGCGTCACGATGCAACTGCCGATGCTCGGCGGTGCGATGGGCTTCATCATCTTCCTGGCGGTTGCCTTCGGTTTCATGTTCGCCATCGAAAAGACCAAGGATTCCGCGGTCGGCGTCTTCGTCCTGCTGGGCTTCACCTTCTTCATGGGCCTGATGCTGACCCCGCTGCTGCGCCACACCCTGGGCTACAGCAACGGCGGCACCCTGATCATGACCGCCTTCGGCGGCACCGCCTGCGTGCTGGCCGTGATGGCAAGCATCGCTACCACCACCAAGCGCGACTTCTCGGGCATGGGCAGCTGGCTGATGGCCGGCGTGGTCGTGCTGCTGCTGGCTGGCTTCGCCAACATTTTCCTGCAGAGCCCGGCGCTGACCATCGTGTTCTCGGTGCTGGCGGTGGCGATCTTCTCGGCCTTCATCCTGTATGACGTGCAGCGCATCGTCAACGGCGGCGAAACCAACTACATCAGCGCGACCCTGGCGATCTACCTCGACGTGTACAACGTCTTCACCAGCCTGCTGCGCCTGCTGGGTATCGCCGGCGGCGACGACTGATCTTTACGCCGAAACACAACAAGCCGGCCTGCGTGGCCGGCTTTTTTTCGTCCATTGCACATAAAAACAATTGCGCTCGGGCACGTGACCGGTGTTGTCACGTATGATCGGTGCTTTCCATCATACCAACACGCATGGACGCCGCCCGCCTTTCCTATGACCTGCTGGCCAGCCCCGGCGCCATCCGTGCAGGCTACGCCGCGCGCGACTGGTCGAATAGCCCGGCCGGCCATCCGCACACCTGGGGCCCGGTACTGCGCAGCGCGGTCGGCATGATCCTCGATTCGCGTTTCCCGATCTTCATCGCCTGGGGCCCGCAGTTGGTCATGCTCTACAACGAGGCCTACGTCGAGCTGCTGGAAGCCAAGCACCCGGCCGCGCTCGGCACGCCGCTGCGCACGGTCTGGCCGGAACTCTGGAACGGCGTGCAGCCCTTGGTCGAGCAGGCAATTGCCGGCAAGCCAACCTATGGCGAGGACGTGCCGCGCATGATCCTGCGCGACGGCCAGCCTTTCGAAGCCTGCTTCACCCTCGCCTATTCGCCGCTGCGCGACGAGACCGGCGCCATCGGCGGCGCCCTGTGCGTGATCAACGAAACCACGGCCCGGGTCGCTCTCGAGCGGCGCCAGGCCCTGCAGCTGCAGCTGGCCGACCGCCTGAGCGGCCAGTTCGATACCGACCAGATCGCCGAGGTCGCCAACGAAGCGCTCGGCCATTACCTGGGCGCTGCGAACATCTTCCACGGCGTGAACGACGACACGCGCGGCAGCTTCCGCATCCGCGCCCACTGGACCCCGCAGGGAAGCGGCGAGCTGGTCGGGCGCGAAGCCCTGCATGCCGACTTCGGCCCCGAGGTCATGGCCGACCTGCGCGCCGGCCGTGCGCTGGTGGTCGAGGACGTCAGGACCGATCCGCGCACCGCCCCCTTCCTGGCGACCTATGAAGGGCTCGGCATCGTGTCGCTGCTGGTGCAGCCTTATGCGCGCAACGGCCGCCTGCTAGCCGGCCTGAACGTGCTTGACCATCGTCCGCGGCGCTGGACGACCGAGGAATGCAAGCTCGCTTCCGACATCAGCGAACGGGTCTGGAGCGCCATCGAACGCGCCGACAGCGCACGCGCCCTGCGCACGGCCGTGGCGCGCCAGTCCTCGCTGCTGGCGATCTTCGAATTCCAGCTCGGCCTGGCCGACTTGCTGCGCCGCCTCGACGACGCCGACGCCATCCTGCGCGACACCAGCGCCCTGCTCGGCCGCTTCCTGAAGGCCAGCCGGGTCGTCTACGGCGAGTACGACGCCGAGCGCCGCCGGGTGACCTTCCAGGCCAACTACGTCGATGGCGTCGACGCGCTCCACGGCAGCATGGATACCGGGGACTTCGGCAGCAATTTCGCCACGCTGGAACGCGGCGAGACCTGGGTGGCCGACGACCTGGAGCACGATCCGCGCACCGGCGCACCCGCAACCTGGCCGGCCTATCGCGCACTCGACGTGCGCGCCGGCGTTGCCGTGCCGCTCAGCCGCAACGGCGCCCTGATCGCCTGCCTGTTCGTCAGCCAGGCCACGGCGCGGGCCTGGAGCGAGGACGAACTGCGCGTCATCGGCGACGTCGCCGAGCGCGCCTGGAGCGCCATCGAGCGGGTACGCGCCGAGGAAGCCCTGCGCGCCGCCGACCGCCGCAAGGACGAGTTCCTGGCCATGCTGGCGCACGAACTGCGCAACCCGCTGGCGCCGATCGCGGCGGCGGCGCAACTGCTCAACATGGACCCGCAGGACGGCGGCCGCGTCGCCCGCACCAGCGGCATCATCACGCGCCAGGTGGCGCACATGACCGGCCTGATCGACGATCTGCTGGACGTCTCCCGCGTCACGCGCGGCCTGGCCGTGCTGGAGCGCGCGCCGGTGGACCTGAAGCGGGTCGTGGCCGACGCCGCCGAACAGGTGCGCCCGCTGGTCGAGGCGCGCCGGCATGAACTGGTCCTGCAACTGGCGCCGGGCCCGGCCTGCGTCGAGGGCGACCACAAGCGCCTGGTGCAGGTGCTGGCGAATATCCTGAACAACGCCGCCAAGTACACGCCGGATGGCGGACAGTTGCGCCTGTCGATGACGCTCGACGCCGCGCAGGTGGTGCTGGCCGTGAGCGACAACGGCATCGGCATCGCGCCCGAGCTGCCGCCCACCG
>DAMABW010000053.1:0-16415 GCA_031999925.1 Massilia sp.
CTGCCAACTGCTCCTGGTGCGATTGAATGCCGGGACTGCTGAACCCAGCAATCAATTCGCCCAGCATAGCCTTTGCACGAAACAAAGGCCAGCTACGGCGAGGAATATGATCGCACGAAACTAAACACATAACGGCTGAACCTATTGGTCTGCTCGGCGGGCTGAATGCTTATCAGTATGCGCCTAATCCAACAGGCTGGATCGACCCTTTAGGTCTGCGAAAGAAGAAAAGAAGAGAAGCTTGTTTCGCAGCATGTAGTGGACCTTCATGCCCTAACGAGAGAAGGCCAGGACTTGGTGCGGCAGCATTTCAAAGTGGTAAGGAGTACCCTAATAAGGACACTTGGTCAAACGTGATCTTACCTAAAGGAACCACTATTTACACTCTTCATCCGTACAGCCCAAAGGGGCCCGGCGGCTTCTTTGCCGATGAGTCCACTCTTGCTGCATCAAAGAAATCAGTTAATGCATATCATGAGGCAACACAAGTAGGGCATTCTGGAGATTCTCGTCCCTTCGCATTTCCTGCACGACAGACACTGCAGGCATTTACAATAAAAAAAGATCGCTGCGTAGGGAAAGCTCACGCACTTGCTAACCACCAATATGGACCCGGGGGCGGATTGCAGTATTTCATAAGCAAAAAGGACCGCCGGACCTTAACAGCAGGTTCACTTATACCATTGACAAGCCCATGATTAATTTAACTGAAGGACAGATCAACATTAGCGAGAAAAACATTATTGCCGTTTCTAATGAAGAATTAGTTACACTTGCGGAAGCTGGTTTGATTGACAAGAAAAAAAGACGCTGTTGGGATTTATTACTATTTCGAAGATGGAGTGGACGACATGAAATTTGGGGTCACCATCAATTTGCAAGAGAAAAAAATTCAGTGGCTGCGATTACACTGGTTAGACAGCCCTATGAAAGGCTGGGATGACGTGAGTGTACAGGGTGTAAAAAATGAATATCGTCTGTTAGTAAATCTCATCGAAAGAATCGTCGGACGTCCATCCGATGTCAAAAAAAACAGAGAGCATACGTGGTGCTTTAATTGGGGAAAAATTGACGTAAGCTTTGATCTACGTGCCTTTCAAGCTGACATTTTTATAGTTCCTCAGTGAGGCCGATCAACAGAATGTCTGTGCGAAAATTTTCTTGCAGAGCTAACTCGAATGAGGTGCCCACGATGTGATCAGTATTTGGGCAAAAAAAATCGGCTGTCATCGCTCTTGGCGATGCTTTATTAATATTCCCTCCGTCGGGGCATGTCTTTACATTGACACTTGCATGAAGTTAATGCGAATATTAAGAATCTATTTCTCTTTAAGCAACGGCATGATGCGTACCGATGATCATGTGTTGGCATCTCCTGGACTTACACGTCTGGAATTCGACGATGGTTTTGGACAGAAAATGATCGCCAGAACATCTGCCCCGGATTTCGTTATGTATGGCCCGGTCTCTGTTCAGTTGTGGGGGCGAGGCTTCATTGCCGGAATCAGATTTTTTAAAGACGTCGCACATGGGGTCACGCTGACGCTCGAACAGAGCAAGGTAGCCGCATTGGGATATGACGCGACGGAGAAAGACCTTTTGGCCGAGAAGAAAGCACTGACAACAATGCTCTCAAAACAGCTAAGGTGCTCTCCTACAGCGACATCGCTAGGCGCTGACGTATTCGAGTTTCCTTGGGGCGGCGTAGTTTCAAGGGCCGACCTAAAATCGAGCTGGTGCGGTGTCGAGGTTCGGTATAAATAAATAGTTGTGTACCACTTAAAAGCTTGTTTAGGACTCGAATCGAGCGTTTTGGACGGATGACAGGTGGTATTCTCACGCCCGCGGAAATAAGCTTCAGTAACCGCAATTCGAGCCACCCCGTAAGATGCGGAATACAACATATATGAGATATAGAAGCCTATTGATGGCGTTTGAAGCGACCCAGCAGAGCCTTGTTTAATCAACCAAGGAATGAATTTCAGCATCAGCTTCTGCGGAGCGGTCAGTCGCATCCCAGACATGGGAGAGCTAGTTTAAATATAATCGTTACTGATCATTGCGAAAGTAGCTTATGTTGAATAATAAGTTAGTCATCGTAGATTTAAACTATGTTGTTGGAGCGGTGCTACCAGTCTCGAAGCGGACGTTCTACCAATGCATTAACTGCTGGAGCATTCTACGGTCGAGCCCTTCGAATAATGAGTACTGCGTCTGTGGAAATATCTCCATCGATGTCGATGCCGGAAGAGCTGGCGCTCGGGATGAGCAGTTGCTCCGAGTATTACAGATCACTCGTCGAGACTAATTTAAATCTTATAGTCATATCCATCATTATGAAGCGTTCGACTCGATTGAGCTACAACCATTTGGGCTAGCGAAGAAGCACGTAGGGTAGATCGAGCAAATGAGTTATCCCAGTCGGCGACTTCACTGGCCACAGTGGCATTCGTGGGCAACCAAGCATTGAAAGATCGCTATTGGCGACCCAGCCTGCACTGCTGCGACTAGTGGTCACGCATATGTACGTTAGGGTCTAAGGGTCTCGACCGATTAGCGTAGCTGACAGATAAAGAATGGCTGCTGGCGTCTCTACCAGCCGAACTGCAACCGTGGCAGAGCATTCAGAACGCAGTTGAGCCAAAGCGAAAGACGCAATTAACCCCATTGATTCCACTGGAGGTGCAAATGTCATTGAAAATCATCACAGTCGGAGATAAAACTGATCATGGAGGCACAGTGATTAGCGGTTCACCCGACCACGACATCCGGGGAAAAGCGATTACCAGGCTAGGTGACAAAGTTGACTGTCCGCAGCCTTACCCCGGCGGCAAACCGCATGGTGTTAACAAGATTACTACCGCCCACGACACATTAACAATCAACGGCGTTCCCGTCGCGGTCGAGGGATGCACGACAGAATGTGGGTGCAAGCTGATCGGCAGCGTGCCTGCGAAGGCCGATTGAAAGCCATGTAAGGTGTTGCGATATCAGAAGAAAAGGCGTAGCCAGCCTCAAAGCGAATTCGATGATCGCGTAACTACTGAGCATTGGGACCGCGACCATCGACATCGAGTTGGACTGGATAATGGTTTAGTTTAAATTCTCAATGTCCAACTGGTTCCGCTATCAAAATTTAATACATACGTGCAGTCGCGTTGAACGCCCGCCTGTCCAACCTTCGGACGACGTTGATTTACCTTTCGATGAAGGAGACAGCCATGCGTACCCTGCTTTGCCTTGCCTTCGTTTCATCCACCCTGTTCGTTTCATCCAGCCTTGCCGCCGTTCCGATGGACAGCGGCGACGAGGCGGACCTGAAATATGCGGTCGCCGGGCTGTATCGCCTGCCCAGCGGCCTCGACGTGCGCCTGCGGCTGGTCGACCAGGAGCTGTATGTCGACCTGAACCGGCATTACCGCAAGCAGGTATTCCCGGTGTCGGAAAACCTGCTCAGTTCGCGCGACGGCGACCTGACGGTGCAGTACCTGCCCGAGGGGCCGGTCGAACGCATCGTGATCCAGCATGCCCGCTTTCCCATTAACCAGCGGCTGGGCGAACGCACCTGGCTGGGGAAATGAGGATCCATCGGACTATCCGATAGCACGAGCCCATCTATAAGCCTAGCTACTGATCCGCAACCGGAGCACGGTTGCCGCGCACTTCGAAGCGGCTGGTGGCGATCACCTTACCGTTCGCATCGAGCAGGTCGAGACGATGGCTGCCGACCGCCGGGCGCCAGGCCAGGGCGGCATCGGCGCCGCCGAGCGCGGCGTCGTCGAGGCGCCAGTGCAAGCCCTGCCCGGCCTGGGCCTGGAACAGCACGCGCTCGCGCGCGGCGGGGATGTCGGGATCGACTGCCAGGATGCTGCCGTCGACCGGATAGACGATCTTCGGCGCGCGGCGCTCCGGCGCCACGGCTTCGACCAGGGCAGTCTCGGTGCCGCGCAGGAACCACTCCTGGCGCGCGGACTCGTGCGCCGGCGCGTAGCGTACCTGGCGCCCGACCACGCCATCGGGTGCGGCGCCCTGGCGCGATGGCTGGTCGCGGTGCAGCGCGTCCATCAGGTCGCGCCAGACCGGCGCCGCGCCGGACACGCCGGACACGTCCCACATCGGCTGGCCGTCGAAATTGCCGACCCAGACGCCGACCGTGTAGCGGCTCGAATAACCCACGCACCAGTTGTCGCGCATGTCCTTGCTGGTGCCGGTCTTGACCGCGCTCCAGTAGGGCGTGGCCAGGTCGTTGCGCAGTCCGAAGGTCGGGCTGCGCGCGCCGCGGTCGGACAGGATGTCGCTGATAATCCAGGCCGCGCCCTGCTCCAGTACGCGCCGCTTCTGTTCCGGCGCGCGCGGACGTAGCGTCACCGTGCCATACAGGCCGCCGTTCGCCAGCGTACGGTAGGCGTTGCTCAGTTCCAGCAGCGAGACGTCGGCCGAACCCAGCGCCAGCGAGGGACCGTAGAAGGACGCGTCTTCCTTCAACGAGCTGAGACCGACGTCCTGCAGGCGCCCGTGGAAGCTCTCGGGACCGAGCAGCAGCAACGTGCGTACCGCCGGGATGTTCAGCGAACTGGCCAGGCTGGTGCGCACGCTGGCATAGCCCTTGAACTGGCGGTCGTAGTTCTGCGGAACATACAGGCCGGCCTCGCCGGCGATGTCGATCGGGCTGTCGTCGAGCAGCGAGGCGGCGGTGAGCAGGCGCCGTTCGAGCGCCAGTTCATACAGGAAGGGTTTCAGCGTCGAGCCGGCCTGGCGCAGGGCGGCCACGCCGTCAACCTCGCCCCGACCGGCATTCCCGACATAGGCCAGTAGCTCTCCGCTGGCGTTGTCGATGACGACCGCGGCGCCGTCGGCCACATTCCGGTCGTTCAGTTCGCGCAGGTGGCGGCGCAGCGACTCCAGGGCGAAGCGCTGCAGGCCGGCGTCGAGGGTGCTGCGCACGTCCTGCCCGCCCTGCCCATCCTGGCCGAGCAGCTTGCGCGCCACCTGCGGCGGCTGTGCCTTCACCGCCGAAGCAGCCGGCCGGCCGAGCGCGACCTCGGTCTGCCATTCGATGCTGCTGCAGCTTGCGCGCAGCTTCAGTTCGGCGGCCAGTGCGCAGGCGCGCCGCGCCACCGCTTTCGGCGCGGCGCCAGGGGCGCGTAGCAGCGCCGCCAAGATGGTCGATTCGGCCAGGTCCAGGCCCGAGGGCGCCTTGCCGAACAGGGCCTGCGAGGCGGCTGCGATGCCCTGGAGTTCGCCGCGATAGCTGGCCAGGTTCAGGTAAGCCTCGAGGATCTGCGCCTTGTTCCAGCCGCTTTCGATCTCGCGCGCGGCCAGGGCCTGGTTGAACTTCTGGGTCCAGTTGCGGCCGGCGGCGCTGGCCTTCAGTTCGGCGTCGAGCAGGCCGGCCAGCTGCATGGTGATGGTCGAGGCGCCGCGCGGACGCTCGCGGAACAGATTGTCCCAGGCGGCCTGGCCGATGGCGCGCAAATCGACGCCGCCGTGCTCCATGAAGCGCGCGTCCTCGGCCTGGAGCACGGCCACGCCCAGGGCTGGGGAGATGTCGGCCAGCGGCGTCCATGCCAGCCTGCGCGCGCGCATGTCGATGCGCACCGATTCGACCGGCACGCCGTGGCGGTCGAGCAGCTGCGCGTTCGACGGTTTGAAGGCGGCGCGCACCTGCTGCGGGGTCGGCACGGAGGCCGCTGCACCCAGGTGCAGCAGCGCCAGCGACACGATCAGGCAGCGCCGCATCACTGCCCCACGGCCATCGCCGCATTCGGCAGTTCGCCGAAGGTCTCGGGGTTGTACATGGCCTCGACCCGCGTCGCCGGCAGGCTGAAGTTGCCGGCGTTGTTCAGGCGTACCGTGTACTCGATGCTGAACTGGCCTTTCGGCACCCAGGAATAATAGGTGCGGAAGGCGCCGTGGGTACGCTCCTGGAATTCGGGCCAGGCGCGGCCGCTGCTACCGCTGCCGGCCAGCACCGAATCGCCGCCCAGGCCGCTGCCGAGGATGGTGGCGCTGGCCGGGATCGGGTCGTCCACCACCACCCAGCTCATGTCGGACTGGGCATCGACCGTCAGCTTCACGCGGTAGACGTCGCCGCGGCTCCAGGCGCCCTTCTTCGCCTGCTCGACCGGCGTCACGCTGCGTGTGATCCGGTAGCCGGCGTTCAGGGTCGCCTTCAACGGCACCGCCGCCAGGCTCTGCACCGTGGCCCAGGGCTTGCCGCCGCCTTCGTGACGCAAGGTCAATTGGCCGCCGCCGGCCTGCGGCCAGGCTTGCAGCACGGTGCCGGGCACGTTGCCGCTCCAGGTGGCGGCCTTGCCGCCATCCGTGGCGTTGCCTGCCCCGGCCAGTGTCGCGCTGCTCTTGACCGTCACCGGCGCCGCCTCGAATTTATTCGAGAATTTTTCCATTGCCAGCACACCCCAGGCATTCGCCAAGGTCGTGTTCCAGCGGCCGCGCTGCTGGCGGCCGAGGGCGCCGCGCGCGAGGCGGCCCATGTCGGTCTGCCAGGACGGATTGTCGAGCATCGCCAGCAGCAGGCGGTTGGCGTTCACGTCGGGCGAAGCCATCAGCCACCACCAGTCGTCGCTGGCGTCGGTGGAGAAGCCCATCGTGGTGCCGGCCAGCGTCAGGCGCGCGCGCAGGATGCGTTCGGCCTGGGTCAGGCGGGTGTCGCGCTCGGCCAGGCCGGACGAACGCTGCAGCACCAGGTACCAGTCGAGCACCGCCGAGGTCGGCCACAGGTTGGGCTCGATGCGGATCGATTGCAGCCACTCGTCGCGCACTGCCTGGGTGCGCGACAGCGCTTCCAATGCAGCCAACTTGCGCACCGCGAGGTCGCCGCTGCGCACCGAATAGCCGCGCGTGATCGTGCCCTGGACGAAAGCGACCAGGCCCGCTTCCATGCGCTCGCGCTGCTCGGGTTCGATTTCGTAGCCGGCTTCGTTCGTGACCGACAGCACGTAGGCGGTAAGGCTGTCGCTACCCTGGCGCATGGTGGCAAAATACTTGAGCAGGCCGTCGCCGTCGAGGTGGGCCGGCAGCCTGGCGGCCAGGCTGCTCCACATTTTTTCGTCGCGCAGGGCCACGGCGCGCGAGGTGTTCTGCTCGAAGCAGGTGTAGGGATAGGCGGCCATGTAGTCGCGCACGCCCGGCATGCTGCCGGCCAGGCGCGGCGTGAAGGTGGTGCGGATGCCGCCATAGTCCGGCAAGGCGTCGGCCGGGCGCGCCACCGGGATGGTCTTCGGCGCGTCGAGCTGGAGCAAGGTGGCCTGCAGGGTGCGCACCGGCACCGCGACCGTCACCTTTTGCTCGATGCGGATGCTGTCGCTGAACCCCTCGGTGCGGGCGTCGACCTGCCAGCGCAGGGCTTGTGCCTGCGGCACGGCATAGTCCCAGCCGACCTCGCGCGACTCGCCCGGCTCCAGGCTCACGTTCTGCGGCGCCTGGGCCCTGGCGGCGGCGCCGTCGGCGCTGACGCTCGCAGTCAGCTGCACCTGCAGGCTGCGCTCGGATGCGTTCCTGAGCGTGAAGCCGGCGCGCAGGCGGTCGCCCTCGCGCACCAGCGGCGGCAGGCCCGACATCAGCATCAGGTCCTGCGTGCTGCGAATGTCGGTGGAGCCGGTGCCGAACATGCCGGTGCCGGCGTTCGCCACGGCGACGATGCGGAAGCTCGTCAGCGAATCGTTGAGCGGCACCGGCAGCGTGGCCTCGCCCTTCGCGTCGAGCTTCACCTTGCCCTGCCACAGCAGCAGGGTCTCGAACAGCTCGCGGCTGGCGCCGCGCCCGCCGCCGCCGCCATGCGCCACCGCCTTGCGGCCGAAGTGACGCTTGCCGACCACCTGCATCTGCGCGGTCGAGGTCTGCACCTGCAGGCTGCGTTCGCGCATCATGGTTTCAAGCAGCTTCCAGCTGTCGTTCGGCATCAGTTCGAGCAAGCCGATGTCGACCGCGGCGAGCGCCACCTCGGCCCCGGCCGGCGGCGCCTTGCCGTCGGCGCGCGCGACCTTGACGCGGACCTGGGCGCGCTCGCGCACTTTATACACTTCCTTGTCGGTGGACACTTGCACCTTGAGTTCATGCGCGGCCCAACCGACCTGGATGTCGGCCATGCCCAGCTTGTAGGCGGGCTTGCCGAGGTCGACCAGCGCGGTCGGCTGCACGCCGGCCACGCGCCCGCGCACCAGCATCGCCGACACGTAGACGTTCGGCGCATAGCTGCCCTTGATCGGCACCGAGATGACCGGGTTCTTCGCGGAGAAACGCCGCACGTAGGTCTCGAGGATGCCCTCGCGTTCCACCGTCACCAGCACGGTGGCGGAGCGGAACGGCGCACGCACCTGGAAGCGTGCTTCCTCGCCCGGTTCGAAGCGCGGCTTGACCGGCAGCAGGTCGATGCGGTCGTTGTCGGAGGCCTCGAACCAGTTGTCCTCGCGCTCGCCGGCCCAGACGTCGGTATGGGTGGCCAACACCTTGCCGTCGAGATCGGCCGTGCGTGCGCGCAGGATCAGGTTGCCCTGGACCCGCGCCGGCATGTCGCAGGCCACCAGTCCATCGGCGCCCGTCGCGGCGCTGCACACCAGGCCGATGTGCTTGATCTCGCTGCTGTTCTCGTAGGCGTAGAAGCCGCCCACCAGGCGCCGCCGGTGCGCATAGCTGACGCGCTCGAAGGCGTCGACCTCGACCTGGCGGCCGGCCACCGGCTTGCCCTGCGCATCGACGACGGCGACCTGCAGCTTGACCGGGTCCTTGTTCAGCCAGTTGCCGGGCTTGATGCCGACCGTGAGTTCCGATGCCAGCAGCGCCACCCGGGTCGACGTGGTCAGGGTTTCGCCGTTCGCGTCTTGGTAGCTCAGTTCGGCCATCAGGGTGCGCGGACCGTCGATCGCGGGCAGGTCGCGCACGGCGATGCGGGCGCCGCCGTTGCGGTCGAGCGTGGCGCTCTGGGTGCGCGCGGCCGAGGTGCCGCCGGCGGCGCCGTGGGCGGCGTCGCCCTCCTCTTCGGCCGCGCCTTCCTCTTCGGCGTCATAGTCGTCTTCGCCGTAGCCGCTTCCCTCGCGTTCGACCCCTTCCTTGACGTCGCCCGCGGCGAACGCGAAGCCTGGGAAATTCTTGACGGAGGCGCTGCCGCCTTCGATCACGGTACGCAGCTTCACCGGCGCACGCGAGGCGGGGCCGCCGTTCAGGTAATTCACCTGGGCGTCGATGTGCACACCGCGCGCGGCAACGACCGGCTCGCTTGGCCCTTTCAGGATCGCCTTCATGGTCGGCACGCGGAACTGCTCGACCCGGAACTCGCCCGCCACCTGGCCGCCGATCACGACCTGGTACTCGCCGAGCTTGGCCTCTTGCGGGATCTTCCATTCGCCGTGGGCGGCGCCTGCCGACCAGCGCAGCGGGAAGCTGACCTTCTCGCCGCTGCCGCTGTGCACCAGCCAGGCCCTGGCCGGCAACGGCCCCTTGTCCTTGGCGGCCTCTTTGGCGGTCTCCTCGGCCCCTTCCTCGCCGTCTTCCTCGACCTGCCATTCCGGCACGCCGGTCGGCGCCTTGTCGCCGGGGCGCACCAGGGCGAAGCCGGCGGGCACGCGGCGGCGCAGGAAATGTTTCATGTGCACGGTCTCGCCGGCGCGCAGCAGGGTGCGGTCGAACACGGTGGCGACCAGGCGGCTGTCGGTGTCGACGCTGGCGGTGGAGAAGTTGAAGCGCCACGACTCGATGCCGCGCTGCCAGTCCGACAGGGTGAAGGTGAAGTCGTCGCCGCTACGCGCGCTCACAAAAAAGCCGCCGCCGCCCTTGCATTGCGCGGCGCGCAGTTCCTGGCGGATGCGGGCGACACCGTTGGCGTCGGCCGTGCCGTTCCAGAGCGGCTTGCCGGCGCAATCGCGCACCGCGACCTGGGCGCCCGGCACCGGACGTCCTTTGTCGAGCGAGGTCACCCACACCAGCGACGAAGCCGCGCCGTGCTTGAAGTGGGCCGCCATGTTGGTCACCAGGGCGCCGGTGTGGACGTAGGCTGTCTTGCCCTTGTCGATGAGGGCCGCACCCAGCTGCGGGCTGCTGAGCTCGACGATGTAGAAGCCGGGCTTGCGCAGCGGGATGCCGATGACCTCGAAGGCGCGCCGGCCGTTCGGCTTGGGCAGGGCGAAGCGCTCGATGCCGCCGCTGGCAGTCTTGCCCAGCACGGACCGCTCCAGGCTGCTGCCATACTGTTCGCGCGGTTCCCAGTCATCAAGCGGCGAACCGTTCAGGCGTCGCATCCAGGCGATGATGTCCGCCTCCTGGTTCACGCGCACACTGGCGCCGCTGCTACGCACAGCCGTGGCCAGCGCGGGTTCGACGTTGCGTACCGTGACCGGCAGCATGCGGTCGCCCTTCGCTTCGATGATGCCGAAGGGCGCGGCAAACTTCACCAACGGCGGCTGGCGGTCGGTGCGCAATACCAGCTTGTTCTTTGCGCGCAGCACCAGGCGGCGGCCGGCATCGTCCTTCAGGTCGGGCGGCAGCAGCAGGCGCAGGTCGGCGCGTTCCGGGAAGGGACCGGCGAACGAGATGGCGGTGACGAAATCGCGGTCCTCCTCGTCGAACTTGGCGGGGAAGCGCTTGCCGCCCGGACCTTCGAGGGCAATGGCCTGGGCATCCTTCAGCGGTACCGGCGCACTGAAACCGACGCGCACCGGCAGGAAAGGCACGCAGCCGGCGCGCGCATTCACCCGGTCGCAGCCCATGGTCATCGTGAAGTCGGGCCGGGTTTCGAAGTCGAGCTGCTGGTCCTCGGTGGTGGCGATGCCGTTCGGCGCCGCCATGCCCTTGCCCCACATGATCGCGATTTTCTTGTCGGCCGGCAGCGTGCGGCGGCACTGCAGCACAGCCAGCGGCAGGTCGCCTGCCAGCGGCTTCTTTTCGCTCCAGGGAAGCTTGCGCGCCTTGAACCAGCGGCCGATGTGGCCGTCGATGAAACCGCGCTGCACCTCGCGGATGCGTTCGCGCTCCTCGCCTTCCAGCACACGTACCGGGATTTTTTCGTTGATGCCGTCGGCGCGGCACCAGGCATGGCGCTCGATGCTGCCCGGCGCCACCTGGGCGTCGAGGGCCAGCACGAAGATCTGGTTTTCGTCGACGCTGCCCGAGCCCTCGTAGGGCTGGGTACGTGCCACCGCCGGGCCACCGGTGCTGAAGCTGAAGACGCGCTGCCCGCCCAGCGGCTGGCCGGCGAGATCGCGGCTGTTTTCGTGTAGCGTGAAGCGGCAGGCGACGGCGCCTGGCAAATCGGCGTCGAAGTCGTAGCTCCAGGTGCTGCCGTCGATCCAGCGGCCCTTGCCTTTGGCCATGCAGTCGATGGCGAAGGAATCGGCGCCGCGCGGGTCGCCGAAGGCCACCATCGGCTGGCTGAAGCGCGCGTTGACTTGCCTGACCTTGCGCACCTGTCCTTCCGGAGAGAAGGATTCGACGACGGTCGGCGCCGTGGCCGTGGCCGTGGCGCCGGGTGTGGCTTGCGCTTGCGCCTGGGGCGGCACCTGCGTCGGCTTCTGCGCCGCCTGGACGCAGAACGAGAAAGCCATCAGCAACAACACTCCGGGCAAAGCGCGCATCGGTTCTCCGACTGGTAATGGCTGCCGGCCGACGGCGCGCACCATGCGTGCCCTGACTCAACAGTCACCCGAGTGTTGCAAAAAGGTATGAAAGTGTCAACGGATTAACGCCGGGCTCCCCTGCTGCGGCGACGCCAGCCAACCAGGGTGCAGCCGGCCAGCAACATGCCCCAGGTAGCCGGCTCGGGCACGGCAGGCACCAGGTCCAGCCGTACTGCATAGCAGCTGCCGTCGCGGCAGGCGGTGCCGGCGATCTGGCCCAGGTCGTTGATGGCATTTGCCTCGGAAACCACCCAGCCGGAGGCCGGGTCGATCAGGTCGTTCACGTCGAGGAAGGTGCCGGCGTCGAACAGGAAGGCATGCGGGTTTCCATAGTCGCCGAACCAGCCGACCACCTGGCTCGCGTTATTGATCCCGAAGGCAAAACTGGTGGCGCCACCGCTGAGTGCACCGATATCGGTGAGCACGCCGTTGTCCCACATGAAAGCGGTACGCGGATACAGTTCGGGGCCATTCGGCAAGAGGTTGCCGAAGCCGACGATCTGGTCGTGGTCGTTGATGGCCGTTGCTTCGCTCCATGGCCCCGGGAACTGGGCGATCTCGGTCATGGTGCCGTCGCGGTACAGGAAGGGCGTGAACGGGTAGTTCGGTGCGCCGCCGATGTCGCTGCCGCCGACCACGTGGCCCAGGTTGTTGACGCCGTAGGCCCGGCTCTGGAAGCCGTACACGGTGCCGAGGTCGGTGGTGACGCCGTTTTGCCAGCTGATGGCGTGGCGCACGAAGCCGTTTTCGGCATCTTCGAATTCCGCCATGCCGACCACGACGCCGTCGTTGTTCAGGCCGCGGGCCGTGGTGAAGCCCCAACCGGTGATCGTGGTCATCACGCCGCCGCTGTAGAAGAAGCCGTTGCTGCCCGAATGGCCCGCGATCTGGCCGGAATCGTTGATGCCGAGCGCTACGCCGCTGCCGAGGTCGATGTAGGCGTTGCCGTCGTGCAGCCAGGCGTTGCCGCCGTTGGCGCCGACCACCTGGCCGGAGGCGTTGATGTCCCAGGCCTGGCTGTCGGGGCCGGCCAGGACCGTGACGGTGTATTGCGGGGCTGCGGCTGCCAGCAGCGGCGTGGCCAGCAGCAGGCTGGCGGCAAGCCGCGCCAGGAACGGGGTTCGCATGACGTTCTCCATGAAAGAAATCGGTCTGTGCAGTCAGCGTAACTGCCGCGCTTACTAGCGGTTTGCGCAAACGCAGCCGTAGTGAAGATCGATTTTTCTCAAGGAATTTGTTTGCGGTAAAGAAAAAGGGCGACATGGGATGTCGCCCTGTTTTCGGGATTCATGCGCTCGAACTGTCCAAGCCGAAGGTCTTAAATACGTTAGCGTGTATCAGTTTGTTCGGCCAACACTGCTCACAGTTCCGCGTGGGCACTTCGGTTATAAGGCCCCCGGCCTTATAACCCCCACCCTACGTGTTGGGCCTTAAAACTCTTCCCAGCCATCTCCGGCCGTGACGGCTTTCGACGATTCGGCCGCGGGTTTCGCCGTGGCTGCCGGCTTGGCAGGCGCGGGACGTGCGGCCGGCTTGGCTAGCTGGGCACGCGGGGCCGGCTTGGCGGCCGGGGCGGCGGCGCGCACGGCGCGTTCCTCGATGCGGAAGGCGCCCACGGTGCGCGCCAGGGTCGTCGCTTCCTGCTGCAGCGACTGGGCCGCGGCCGACGCCTCTTCGACCAGCGCCGCGTTCTGCTGGGTGGTCTGGTCCATTTGCGCGATCGCGGCGTTCACCTGCTCGATGCCGGCGGTCTGCTCCTGGCTGGCGGCGGTGATCTCGGCCATGATGTCGGTCACGCGGCTGACGCTCTGCACGATCTCGTTCATTGTCGCGCCGGCCTGGTCGACCAGGGCCGCGCCGTGGTGCACCTTGTCCACCGAGTCGTCGATCAGGAGCTTGATTTCCTTGGCGGCGGCGGCGCTGCGCTGGGCCAGGCTGCGCACTTCGCCGGCCACGACCGCGAAGCCGCGGCCCTGCTCGCCGGCACGCGCCGCCTCCACGGCCGCGTTCAGCGCCAGGATGTTGGTCTGGAAGGCGATGCCGTCGATGACCGAAATGATCTCGACGATCTTGCCGGCCGAAGTGTTGATCGCGCCCATGGTCTCGACCACCTGGGCCACCACCACGCCGCCCTTGCCCGCCACTTCCGAGGCCGAGCCGGCCAGCATGTTGGCCTGGCGCGCGTTGTCGGCGTTCTGCTTCACGGTCGAGGTCAGTTCTTCCATCGAGGACGCGGTTTCCTCCAGAGAACCGGCCTGCTGCTCGGTGCGCGACGACAGGTCGAGGTTGCCGTCGGCGATTTCGCTCGATGCGGTGGAGATGGTATCGGTGCCGGCGCGCACGCGCGTCACGATCTCGACCAGGGAATCGTTCATGTCCTTCAGCGCGGCCATCAGGCGGCCGGTTTCGTCGTTCGAGCGTACTTCGATCTTCTGGGTCAGGTCGCCCTGGGCCACGCCGCCGGCGATCTTCACGGCCGCCTGCAGCGGGCCGACGATGGCGCGCACCAGGGTCCAGCCGAGCACGAGCGCGACGATCACGCCGAACGCCAGGCCCGCCACGCAGATCGCCAGCACCAGCTGATAGATTTCCTGCGAGCGCGCGTAATCGTCCTTGGCCGCGGTCTGCTGCGCTTCCACCAGTTCGGTGATGCTCTTGTTCATCGGGATGAACAGGCGCGCCATGTCGCCATTCACGATCTCGGCGGCGCGCGCGGTGTCATGCGCACGGATCGCCGCGATCGCCGGGTTCAGGCCCTGTTCGACAAAGACCTTGCGCTCGCCGACAAAGCGGTCGGCCAGGACTTTTTCAGCCGCATCCATGTCGGTGGCCATGTATTCGGACCAGCGGGTTGCCACGCGCTTGGCATTGGCTTCGACCAGTTCCATCGCCGCGTCGGTGTTCTGCGCGCCCGGCAGGCTGGCCCTCGCCAGGTTGAGCTGGTTCAGCGTCATCAGGCGGCCGACTTCGTCGAGCTCGGCCAGCGCCAGCAGGCGGTCGCTGTACATCCGCTCGAGCGTGCCGTTGGCCTTGCTCAGGTTGAGGATGCCGATGGCGAAGCCGACGATCAGCTCGAAAACAAGGAAGCCGAGCACGAAGATCAGGCGCGTCTTGATGGTGAGATTCTTGAACATGTAAAAGCCCGCAGGGTGGAACAGGTTGGTCGGCAGCAGGTCCAGGACCGGCCGGCTCCCTCGATTATAGGAACAAGTGAATCCATGCGGAAACTTTCTGGCTAATACCTTACTGCTTTCATGGGTTTATCGTCGCCCTTCCACAACAAGCGTTGACAGAGCGTTACGGCTATGCGGACCAGCGGGCGAACCGGCAGCCACCTGCGGCAAGTCCGGTTTGCCTATAGAATGCTGCGATTCAATTGCTGCTCAAAACAAGAGGCACCCATGACCCTTCCGATCCTCCTCAACCTGGCCGTCGCCCTCGCCGTCTGCGTCCTGCTGTACCGCATGCAGGCCAGCCACCAGTCGTTCACACGGCGCGTGTTCACCGGCCTGGGCCTGGGTGTGGTGCTGGGCGCCGCCCTGCAAGCCATCTACGGCGCCGCCTCGGCGGAAGTGGCGGGCACGAATGCCTGGCTCGACGTGGTCGGCAGCGGCTACGTGAAACTGCTGCAGATGATCGTGATCCCGCTGATCATGGTGTCCATCATCGGCGCCATCCTGAAGTTGCGCGATGCCGCCTCGCTCGGCAAGATCAGCGCGCTCACCATCGGCATCCTGATCGCCACCACTGCGGTTGCGGCCCTGATCGGCATCGCCATGGCCAAGGTGTTCGGTTTGTCGGCGGTGGGCCTGACCGCCTCGGCGGCGGAAGTGGCGCGCGGCGAATACCTGCAAGGCTCGCTCTCGACGGCCAAGGAAATTTCCCTGCCGTCGATGATCCTGTCGTTCATCCCGGCCAATCCCTTCCTCGACATGACCGGCGCGCGCAAGACCTCGACCATCGCCGTGGTCCTGTTCTCGGTCTTCATCGGCATTGCCGCCACCGGCATCGCGGCCAAGAAGCCGACCGAATTCGCTTCCTTCAGCCATTTCGTGCACGTCGCCCACACCATCGTGATGCGCATGGTGACCCTGGTCCTGCGCCTGACGCCGTTCGGTGTGTTCGCCCTGATGACGAAAGTGGTCGCCGGCTCGAGCCTGCAGGACATCCTGAACCTGCTGAACTTCGTGCTGGCCTCGTACAGCGCGCTGTTCCTGATGTTCGGCGTGCACCTGCTGCTGGTCGGCCTGGCCGGCTACAACCCGCTGCGCTACGTGAAGAAGATCCTGCCCGTGCTGGTGTTCGCCTTTACGTCGCGCACCAGCGCCGGCGCCATTCCGATGAACGTGGCGACCCAGACGCGCCGCCTCGGCGTACCCGAGGGCATCGCCAACTTCGCCGCCTCCTTCGGCGCCACCATCGGCCAGAACGGCTGCGCCGGCATTTATCCGGCCATGCTGGCCGTGATGATCGCGCCCACGGTCGGCATCGACCCGTGGAACATCGGCTTCCTGCTGCCGCTGGTGGCCATCGTCGTGTTCGGTTCGATCGGCGTGGCCGGGGTCGGCGGCGGCGCCACCTTTGCCGCCCTGATCGTGCTGTCGGCGCTCGACTTGCCGGTGGCGCTGGCCGGCCTGTTGATTTCGATCGAACCGCTAATCGACATGGGCCGCACCGCCCTCAACGTGAGCGGTTCGATCACCGCCGGCACCCTGACCGCGCGCACCCTCGGCGCCAGCAACATGGCTGTGTTTAATAGTGACGCGGAAACGAATCTGGACGGCGAAG
>DAMABW010000054.1:0-16374 GCA_031999925.1 Massilia sp.
GCCACGGTGTTCTTTGATTTCCCGCTTGCCATTGCTGTGTTGCATAACGCAGGGGCGGCTCTCCTCGTACTGACGGTGACCATGTTAAACTACAAGGTCAAGTATCTTCTCGCAGTGTCGCAGCGTACGCCCGCGAATGCGGATGTCCCTGCGAACTCGTATCGATGACCACCTCTACCGCTCTCCCACAGACCAGCCGTATCGCCCAGTACTGGACGCTGACCAAGCCCCGGGTCACCCAGCTCGCCGTCTTTTGCGCCGTGATCGGCATGTTCCTCGCCACCGACGGCTTCCCCGGCTGGCAAGTCCTGATCGCGGGCACGGCCGGCATCTGGCTGCTGGCCGGCGCCGCCTTTGCCGTGAACTGCCTGATCGAGGCCGAGATCGACTCGCGCATGGCCCGCACCGCGCGCCGCGCCACCGCGCGCGGCGAACTGACGCGCAACCAGACCCTGGTGTTTTCCGCCATCATCGGCGGCCTGGGCATGTGGATTCTCTACGCCCTGGTCAATCCGCTGACCATGTGGCTGACCTTCATCACCTTTGTCGGCTATGCCGTCGTCTACACCATCTACCTGAAGCCGGCCACGCCGCAGAACATCGTCATCGGCGGCCTGTCGGGCGCGATGCCGCCGGCGCTGGGCTGGGCCGCAGTGGCCAATGAAGTGCCGATGCAGGCTTGGCTGCTGGTGCTGATCATCTTCGTCTGGACTCCGCCGCACTTCTGGGCGCTGGCCATGTACCGGCGCGAGGATTACGCGCGCTCGGGCCTGCCGATGCTGCCGATCACCCACGGCATGGCCTATACCGGCCAGCAGGTGTGGCTGTATTCGCTGGCGCTGGCGGCGACGACCCTGCTGCCGTACGCGGTGCGCATGAGCGGCCTGATCTACCTGGTGGCCGCCATCATCCTGAACGCCGAATTCCTGCGCCACGCCTGGCGCGTGCACAAGCACTACACCGACCAGGTCGCGCGCAAGGCCTTTGCCTGGTCGGTCCTCTACCTCTCGCTGCTGTTCGCGGCGCTGCTGGTCGACCATTACTTCAGGTTCTGACGATGAAAAAACTCTTGAGCATGGCCATGCTGGCCACGGCGCTGTTGGTTGCCGGCTGCGACAAACTGTCCTCGCCGCCGGCCTTCCAGAACACCGACCTCACCGGCCTCGACTACGCCAAGGGTTTCTCGCTGACCGACCACACCGGCAAGCCGCGCACCCTGGCCGACTTCCGCGGCAAGTTGGTGGTGCTGTTCTTCGGCTATACCCAGTGCCCGGACGTCTGCCCGACCACGATGGCGGAAATGGCCGCCGTGATGAAGGAACTCGGCCCGTCGAGCAAGGACGTGCAGGTGCTGTTCGTCACGCTCGACCCGGAGCGCGACACCCAGGAAGTGCTGGCCCACTACGTGCCTGCCTTTGACAAGCGCTTCATCGGCCTGCGCGGCACGCCCGAGCAAACGGCGGCGACGGCCAAGGAATTCAAGGTCTTCGTGTCCAAGGTGCCAGGCAGCACGCCGGACAACTATACGGTCGACCACACGGCCGGCAGCTACGTCTTCGACAAGGAAGGCCGCATCCGCCTGTTCGTGCGCCACGGCGGCGGCCCGGCACCGATCGTTCACGACCTGCGCCAACTGCTATGATGTGATGGTGTAAACACCATCATTGCAGGGGCGCATGGAACAACGTATCGGAAGAAATTACACCCGCATCGCCACCGTCGTCCTGCTCACGCTGGGCTGCCTGTACGTCCTCAAGCCCTTCCTGCCGGCGATCCTGTTCGCCGCTGCCGTCGTCATTTCTTCCTGGCCCCTCTACCTGCGCCTGCTCACGGCGATGCACGGGCGGCGCACGCCGGCGGCGCTGACCATGACGCTCTCGCTCACCCTGCTGGTGATCATCCCGCTGGCCATCGTCGCCTACAACCTGGCCGACGACGTCGCCACCACCTTCGGCCAGATGCGCTATTCGCTCGAACATGGCGAATTGCTGCCGCCCGAGTGGATCAAAGAGATTCCCTTCCTGGGCGACACCATCGACGCCTACCTGCGCGAGCTGGTCGCCAGCCGCGAGCAGATGCTGGCCCTGGCCCAGCGCATGATCGAACCCGCGCGCCACTGGCTGCTGGCCGGCGGCCTGATGCTCGGCACCGGCGTGGTGCAGATGAGTTTGGCGGCATTCGTCAGCTTCTTCCTGTACCGCGACGGCAAGGCCCTGCTTGCCGTGCTGGCGGTGATGATGGCCAAGGTGATGGGCGAGGGCGCCGAAACGGTATCGGACACCATCAGCCAGACCACGCGCGGCGTGATGTACGGCTTGCTCGGCACGGCGCTGGCCCAGGGCCTGGTGGCGGCGGTGGGCTTTGCCATGGCCGGAGTGCCGGCGGTGCCCTTGCTGTCGGTGCTGGTGTTCGTGCTGTCGCTGGTGCCGGTGGGGCCGCCGCTGGTGTGGGGAAGTGCGGCGGTCTGGCTGTTTTCCCAGGGCGAGACCGGCTGGGGCGTGTTCATGGTGATCTGGGGCACGGTCTTGATCAGCGGAGTCGATAATGTGGTGCGGCCGATGTTGATCAGCCGGGGGACCAGCTTGCCGTTCCTGCTGACCCTGCTCGGCGTGCTGGGTGGGGTGATCGCGTTCGGGTTCGTCGGGATGTTCATCGGGCCGGTGCTGCTGGCGGTGGGGTATTCCTTGATGAGCGAATGGACCGGGACGCGCGATCCCATCGTGCGGGCGAATAACGAGGTAACGGATCGGTAGGTGGGCGGCGCGACCGCTACGTCAGTACACAGACCTGGGTGTAGCCGACCACCCTACGCCTCCATGTTGGTTCAGGGACGCTTCGGTTCGGCCAGCAACGCGCGCAGGCGGTCGAAGTCGATCGGCTTGGTCAGGTGATGGTCGAACCCGGCCTCGAACGCCATCTGGCGGTCGCTGGCCTGGCCCCAGCCGGTGGCCGCGATCAGGAGCATGTCCTGGCCGCCCGGCATGGCGCGAATGCGCCGCGCCAGCTCGTACCCGGTCAGGTCCGGCAAGCCGATGTCGAGCAGGGCCACCTGCGGGCGGAAGCTGTCGAGCAGGTTCAGGGCGGCGGTCGCCGTGTGCACGGTCTGCGGCGTGCAGCCGCTCATCGACAGGAACATGGCCAGCATCTCGGCGGCGTCGACGTTGTCGTCCACCACCAGCACGCTGGTGGGGGCCACCGCGTCTTCCGCGCCGCCGGCGGCATCAAGCATGCCCTGCACCGGCGCCAGCGGCAGGCGCACCGTGAAGGTGCTGCCCAGGCCTTCGCCGGCGCTCCAGGCTTCCACGCTGCCGCCGTGCAGGGCGACGATGCCGCGCACCAGGGCCAGGCCGATGCCCAGGCCGCCCTTCGAGCGTTGCAGCGCCGGTTCCAGCTGCGAGAACATGGCGAAGATCGTGCCCAGCGCATGCTCGGGAATGCCGATGCCGTTGTCGCGCATGGCGATCAGCGCCTGCTCGCCGTCCAGGCGCAGGGTCAGCGAGATGACGCCGCCGTTCGGCGTGTACTTGCAGGCGTTCGTCAGCAAATTCACCAGCACCTGGCCCAGGCGGGTCGGGTCGGCATCGACCACCACGCCTTGCGCCTCGATGTGCACGCTCAGGGTATGCGAGGCCGCGCGCATCATGTTGCCGACGTCGTCGACGGCGGCGTGCACGATGTCGGCCAGGGCCACCGGTTCGCGCCGCAGTTCCAGGCGATTCTGGGTGATGCGCGACACCTCCATCAGGTCGTCGACCAGGTGCGCCATGTGGCGCAACTGGCGATCGAAAACGTCGAGCAGCCCCTTTTCGCGGGCCGGGCGCGCCGGGTCGAGCTTCAGCACTTCGAGCGCGCTGCGCATCGGCGCCAGCGGGTTGCGCAGTTCGTGCGAGAGGGTGGCCAGGAATTCGTCCTTGCGGCGGTCGGCGTCGGACAGTTCTTCGTTCAGGCTGCGCAGCTGGGCTTCGGCTTCCAGGCGCGCGTCGAGGGCCTGCTCGGCGGTCTTGCGCGCGGCCAGCAGTTCGCGCTCGTAGGAGCGGCGTTCGTTCATGGCCTGCAGCGACCATTCGTCGAGGATGATCCCGTCCACCGTGCGCCGCACGATGTTCACCAGCACCGGCATGCGCTGGCCGCCGGCGTCGCGGATTTCCATCTGCAACTGGCCGACCGAACCCTGCACCTGCAAGATCGGCAGGCAATGGGTTTGGTGGAAGATGCGGGCGCCAACCGGCAAGCGGTCCTGGATTTTCACCTTGTTGACCAGCGCCGCCTGCGAGTAACCGAGCCAGCGGCACAGGGTGGCGTTCACGCGCAGGATGATGCCGGCGGCGTTGGTGACGAGCAGGCCGCAGGGCGCCTGCCGGTAAAGGGTGGCGTCGTCGGGCAGGCCGCTCAAGCGCGGGTCTCCGCTGTGCCAAGCGAATCGAGGAAACCGAGGGCGACGCACGCGCTCGCTTCGGGGGCGCTCATGTGCGGGCAATGGCCGATGTTGCGCACCACTTCGAGGCTGCTGCCCGGCATGTGGCGGTGCATGTAGTCGCCCACTTCCAGCGGGGCGAGGGCGTCGTCGCTGGCCTGCACGATCAGGGTCGGCACCTGCACGCGCGGCAAGTCGCCGCGGTGGTCGGCGGTGAAGCCGACGCGGGCGAAATGGCGCGCGATGTCCGGGTCGTTGCGGCAGAATTTATTGTTCAATTCAAGCGTCAGCTGCGGCTGGTCCGGTGCGCCCATGATGATCGGCGCCACGTTGCTCGACCAGCCGAGGTAATTGGCGTCCATGGTGTCGAGCAGTTCGTCGATGTCGTGGCGGGTAAAGCCGCCGCGGTAATCGGTATTGTCGATGTAGCAGGGCGAAGGCGACAGCATGATCTGCGCCAGGAAGCGGCTTGGTGCCTGGATGCCGGCCAGCATGCCGATGATGGCGCTGACCGAATGGCCGATGAAGATCACCGGGCCGTCGGCGAACTCGTCGATTACTTCCAGCAAATCGTCGACATAGCCCTGCAGCGTGTTGTACTTCGTGCGGTCGTAGGCCGCGAGGTCGGAGTCGCCGCTGCCGACCAGGTCGAAGGCGACGATGCGGTAGCGCTCTTCGAAGGCGGGCGACAGGAAGCGCCAGACGGCCTGGTCGCAGCCGAAGCCGTGCAGGAAGACCACGGTGGTGGCGCCGCGGCCGGAAACCGTGACGTTGTTGCGCTGGCGGACACTCATGCGTTGTTCGGAAAATCGCTGACGGCGGATGGGATCGATTATAACGTCGCGCCGCGTAGCGGCCTATCCACTACCGGAAAGATCGATACGCGGCCAAAGGCTTAGTGATGCTCGTCCTCGTCTTCGCCGCGCTCCAGGCGCGGGATGATCTTCACCAGCAGGATGCGCGGACCGTTGGTCTTCTTCACCACCACGTCGAATTTCGGGAATTCGATGCGCTGGCCCTGCTTCGGGATGTCGCCCAGCTTCGCCATCAGCAAACCGCCGACGGATTCGACGTCGTCCAGGCCCATCTCCTCGTTGTCGATGTCGATGCCGAGCAGGCGTTCGAGCGAATAGATCGGCAGGCTGGCCTTGCCGATGTAGGTACCGTCGGCCTGCGGCAGCCAGTCGTTTTCGTTCAGGCGGAATTCGTCGCGGATCTCGCCGACCATCGCGCCCAGCAAGTTATCGAGCGTGATGAAGCCGACCGGGCGCTTGCCTTTTTCGCCGATCAGGGCGAAGTGCGGGGCGCCGGTACGAAAGCGCCGGAAGATGTCCTGGGCCGGCGTGCGCGCCGAGATCGTCTCGACCGGACGCAGGTACTGCGACAGGTCGGCGATGTCCTTGCCCGACTGCTGGGCGAAGAACAAATCCTTCAGGTGGATCACGCCCAGCACTTCCTCGCCTTCCTCGTCGAAGTAGGGATAGCGCGAGAAGCGGTTGCGGCGCACGGTGTCCAGGTTTTCTTCGATCGTCAAATCTTCGTGCAGGGCGATGACTTCGTTAATCGGGCGCATCAAATCAGACACGGCCATTTCGGAAAATTCCAGCGATTGGGCCAGGATATGGCGCTCGTCGTGGGTGAATTTTTCCTTGCCGGTACTGGTGTTGGTGCGCAGGATCAGCTTCAGTTCCTCGGTCGAGTAGTGCGTGTCGTGGCTGCCGGCGCCGGACAAACCGGCCACGCGCAGCACCATGTTGGCGCTGGCGTTCAGCACGAAGATGAAGGGGTACATCGCCCAGTAGAAGCCGTACAGCGGCAGGGCGCACCACAGGGCGACGGATTCGGGAATGCGGATCGCCAGCGATTTCGGCGCCAGTTCGCCGACCACGATGTGCAGGAAGGAGATGACGCTGAAGGCGATGACGAAGGAAATACCGTGGATCAGCTGTTCGGAAGTGACGCCGACAAAGGCGAACACGGGTTCGAGCAGGCTGGCAAAGGCCGGTTCGCCGACCCAGCCCAGGCCGAGCGAGGCGAGGGTGATGCCCAGCTGGCAGGCGGAGAGATAAGCGTCGAGCTGGCCGTGGACCTTGGCGAGGATGGCGCCGCGCAGGCCGCTGGTTTTTGCGATGGCCCGCACGCGCGTCTTGCGCAGGGTGACGATGCCGAATTCCGCCGCCACGAAAAAGCCGTTCAGTGCAACGAGGAAGAGCGCCAGAACGACAAATAAAAGATTTTCCATATAACAGGTGAGTTGATAAAGGCGAAACTGATAAGCATTGTACAACTCAAGCGGCGCCAAGCATTCCTTCATGCACGGCGGCGAGGATGGCTTCGACCGCGGGATGCTGGATCTTGCGCTCGTTCGAGATCGCATAGAAGCGTTCGCGCAGCGCTGGCACGCGGCCCACGACCTCGGCCTGCAGCTGCTCGGCCAGGTCGGCGGCCAGCGCCGCCGGGGCGAAGAACAGCCCGAGCCCGCGCCGGCCGAAGGTGTTCAACAAGGCGTTGTCCTCGAACTCGCCGACCACGTCGGGATGCACGGCGTTCAGTTCCAGCCATTCGTCGATCCTGCCGCGCAATGCATTATTGCGCGTAGGCAGCAAGAACGGCGCGCCTTTCAATCCTTTCGGGAAATCTTGGCCCCACTGTGCGGCCAGGGCCTTGGTGCCGACCACCAGCATCTCGCTTTCGAACAGCAGGTGACTGAACACGCGCAGGGTGCTGCCGGTGGCCAGCGGATGGTCGGTCAGCACCACGTCGAGCTTGTGCAGGGCGAGGTCGGCCAGCAGGGCGTCGTGCTGGTCCTCGAAGCAGACCAGGCGCACCGGGGTTGCGAGTTGCGTGGTGACTTCGAGCAGGCGGAAGGCGGTGAGTTTCGGCAGCGAGTCGGCGATGCCGACCGTCAGGCGGGTGCGCAGGTTGCCGGCGCCGTCCAGCGCTTCCTGCATCTGCTCGCCCAGCAGGAAGATCTGGTCGGCGTAACCGAGGGCCAGGCGGCCGGCTTCGGTGAGCGTCAGGCGCCGGCCTTGTTGGGTGAACAATGATTTTCCCACGGCCTGTTCGAGCAGGGTAATCTGGCTGCTGACGGTCTGCACCGCCAGGCCCAGGCGTTCGGCCGCGCGCGTGATGCTGCCTTCCTTGGCGACGACCCAAAAGTAGTGCAAGTGGCGGAAATTCGTGACCGTGCTTTTCATATTCTTCCGTTTTTCCGAAGTAATGCTTCGATTATCTTCGCTTTTTCTATAAGACGTCCAGCTCTACACTGCGCCGTATCAAACTTTTATTGAGGGGAAAACAAGATGAAGCACTTCAGAGGGTCATTCCTCGTTACTGCAATCTGCTTGACCTTGGCTGCCTGGTGGGGTTACGACCATGGCGGCGTGTCGGGCATGCTGACGGCGCTCGGCGTTGCCGTGATCCTGTCGGTGATGGAGGTCTCGCTGTCCTTCGACAACGCGGTGGTCAACGCCTCGGTGCTGAAGGGCTGGGATGAGTTCTGGCTGAAGCTGTTCCTGGGCCTGGGCATGATCATCGCCGTGTTCGGTATGCGCCTGGTGTTCCCGCTGGTGATCGTCGCCGTGGCGGCCGACCTGGGTGCCACCGAGGTCTGGAACCTGGCCTTGACCGATCCGAAAGCCTTCTCCGGTCACCTGACGGCGCACCATGCGGAAGTGGCGGCCTTTGGCGGTATGTTCCTGCTGCTGGTCTTCCTGAACTTCCTGCTGGACGATGAGAAGGAAGTCCACTGGCTGGGCAACTTCGAGAAGAAGCTGGGCGCGCTGGGCAAGGTTTCGTCGATCTCGGTGATGGTGGCCCTGGCCTCGCTGTTGTTCGCATCGACCTTCGTTGATGCTGGCCAAAGGATGGTTGTGTTGGTGGCGGGTATCTGGGGCATCCTGGTCTATGTCGGCGTAGACATGATCAGCAGCCTGCTGGAAAAGAGCGAGTCGGATGAAAACAGCAACGTGGGCGAGATGGTCAAGCGCGGCGGTATCGGCGGCTTTCTCTACCTCGAAGTGCTCGATGCATCGTTCTCCTTCGACGGCGTGATCGGCGCATTTGCGATCACCTCGGATGTCGTGATCATCATGCTGGGCCTGGCAATCGGCGCGATGTTCGTGCGTTCGATGACGGTGTTCCTGGTCCGCAAGGGCACGCTGGACGAGTTCGTCTACCTGGAGCACGGCGCGCACTATGCGATCGGTATCCTGGCCGTGATCATGCTGGTGAGTATGCATGTCCATGTGCCTGAGCTGATCACCGGCCTGACGGGTGTGGCGTTTATTGTCGCCTCGCTGTGGTCGTCGATCCGGTACAAGAAGAAGCATGCCGCGCTGGAAGCGGCTGAAGCGAAGCAGTTGGCTTGATCGCAGGAGGGGACGGTGGCGGTTGGTTGCCACCGTCTCGATAGGGAAAGGTTGTACAGGTGGGTTCAAGAACCCACCCTACGACCGGCGGTAGGGTGGGTTCTTGAACCCACCGTATTGCAAGTAGCACAGCATTACAGAATGACGCGGCCACGCCGCACAGAACCGCCCGGCGAGTGGCAGAACACCAGCTCGCTGCGCGTATAACCCGGTGTTCAAAAAAGTAGTCTCAACTTTTAGGAGAAACACATCATGGCAATCAGTCTGCAAAAAGGCGGTAACGTCAACCTGTCGAAAGAAGCCCCTGGCCTGACCAACCTGAAGGTCGGCCTCGGCTGGGATACCCGCGCCACCGATGGCGCCGGCTTCGACCTCGACGGCGCCGTCTTCATGCTGAACAGCAGCGGCAAGGTGCGTTCGGATGCCGACTTCATCTTCTACAACAACCTGAAGTCGGCCGACGGCTCGGTCGTCCACTCGGGCGACAACACCACCGGCGCAGGCGAAGGCGACGACGAAACCGTCTCGGTCGACCTGACCAAGGTGCCGGCCGACGTCGACAAGATCGTGCTGGCCGTGACCATCCACGACGCCGAAACCCGCCGCCAGAACTTCGGCATGGTCGGCAAGGCCTTCATCCGCTGCATCAACGCCAGCGGCAACGCCGAAATCGCCCGCTACGATTTGTCGGAAGACGGCTCGACCGAAGCGGCAATGATCTTCGGCGAGGTGTATCGTAACGGCGCCGACTGGAAATTCCGCGCCATTGGCCAGGGCTTCCAGGGCGGCCTGGGGCCACTCGCCAAGAACTATGGCGTGAATGTTTAATTAAAAAGGTTCGCGGTCCCACGACCGGGGCCGCACCATGAAAGGAAGTCTAGCAATGCCAACTTTTACCGTGACCGGGGACGTCGATCCCTTCCTGCACGTGTCGATGAGGAAGGGCGAGACCATCTATTGCGAATCCGACGCGATGGTGATGATGGAATCGACGCTCGACCTGAAAGGCAAGATGAAGGGCGGGCTCGGCAGCGCACTGATGCGCACCTTCGCCAACGGCGAATCCTTCTTCCAGCAGCACATCGAAGCCGCGCGCGGCGACGGCGACTGCCTGCTGTCGCCGACCCTGCCGGGCGCGATGCAGATCGTCGACTGCGGTCCGAACCACTACATCATCAGCGACGGCGCCTTTGTCGCCGCAACGTCGGGCGTGGACCTGAAGGTCCGCACCCAGAGCATCGGCAACGCGCTGTTCGCCAACAGCGGCGGCTTCTTCGTCACCGAGACGACGGGGCAGGGCCAGGTGGTGGTGTCGGGCTTCGGATCGATGTCGATGCTGGAAGTGGAACCGGGCAAGGATGCGATCATCGACAACTCGCACGTGGTGTGCTGGGACAGCACGCTGCGCTACGAGATCTCGATCACGACCGGCACCAGCGGCGGCTTCCTGGGTAACCTGATCAACAGCCAAACCAGTGGCGAGGGGATGGTCCTGCGCTTTTCGGGCAAGGGCAAGGTCTACGTGTGTTCGCGTAACCGCACCGCCTTCAAGGCCTGGATGCAAACCCCCGGTAAATAATTAAAGGAGCAACACAATGTCAGTCAGTCTGCAAAAAGGCCAGAAAATCTCGCTCTCGAAAGAGGGCGGCGGTGCACTCACCCGTGTCACCATGGGCCTGGGCTGGGACGCCATCAAGACCAAGGGCTTCCTCGGCTTCGGCAGCAAGACCGAAAGCGTCGACCTCGACGCCTCGGTGGTGATGTTCGACGAATCGAACCGCCCGGTCGACGTGGTCTGGTTCCGCCAGCTGAAGAGCAAGGACGGCAGCATCGTCCACACCGGCGACAACCGCACCGGCGCCGGCGACGGCGACGACGAGCAGATCAACGTCGATCTGTCTTCCGTGCCGCCAACCGTGAAGTCGCTGGTGTTCACGGTGAACAGCTTCACCGGCCAGAACTTCTCGCAGGTGCAGAACGCTTACTGCCGCCTGGTCGACGCCAGCGGCAACAAGGAAGTCGCGCGCTACGACCTGTCGGTGCAGGGCGCGCACACCGCGCAGGTGATGGCCAAGCTGTACCGCCACAACGGCGAGTGGAAGATGCACGCGATCGGCGAGAATGCCAGCGGGCGTACGTTTGACGATCTGATGCCGTCGATTACGCCGCATCTGTAATCTACGCGTCGTGTCGTACAAGAACCGGGGCCGAGGCCCCGGTTTTTTTTATGCCTGCGCCATGTTGGCATGTGCAATGGTTGCTGCGTATCCCGTAAGGTGGGCACTCCGTGCCCACGCGGTTACGTGCGTCTCCTTTCTACGCTGGCCGTGGCCTCTCGCCTCCAAACCTCAAGCCAGGCCAGATGCTTTATCGGCCGTTGCATGCACCGCGAGCGACACCTCCCCCGCACGTGTCCCCCAGCCACGCACGTAACCGCGTGGGCACGGAGTGCCCACCGTACGGTTGTGGCCGCGTGCCCAGTTGATTTTTTTGATATCTCTTGTTGACATGCTTTGGGTTAACGTCTACTGTATTAAGTAACTAATACAGCTATACACCATGACCAACCACGCCGCCCACCTGTTTTCCATCGCGACCGGCTCGTCCGAGCCCATCTACCGCCAATTGGTCGACCAGGTCAAACGCCTGGTCGCCGCCGGCCAGATGGCGCCGGGCGACGGCATGCCCTCGGTGCGCGAAGTCGCCCAGGCCCTGGCCCTGAATCCGATGACCGTCTCGAAGGCCTACAGCCTGCTCGAGATGGAGGGCGTACTCACCCGCCGCCGCGGCCTGGGCATGGAAGTGGCGGCCCGCGCCGGTACCGCCCCCGGCGCGCACGAACGCGCCGAACTGCTGCGTCCCACCCTGGAGCGCGCCGCCATGGAAGCGCGCCAGCTCGAACTCGATTCCGACACCGTCCTTTCCCTCTTCACCCAGATCCTGAAGGAACAAGCATGACCAACGCCATCATCCAAAGCGCCGCGATCAGCAAGCAGTTCGGCAGCGTTCCCATCCTCAACCGGCTCGACTGGCAGGTCATGCCGGGGCAGGTGATCGGCCTGCTGGGCCGCAACGGCGCCGGCAAGTCGACCCTCCTCGAATGCCTGCTGGGCCTGCGTGAAGCGGATGCGGGCACGGTGCGCGTCTATGGCGAAGACGTGGCCCACCTGAGCGACGCCACCCGCGCCCGCATCGGCTACGTGCCGCAGAAGTCCGACCTGTTCGAGTGGATGACGCCGCGCCAGATGCTGGATTACTTCAGGGCCCTGTACCCGCGCTGGAACGGCGCCAAGGTCGACGGCCTGCTGGCGCGCTGGGGCTTCGACCAGCTCATGCAGAACAAGCCGATCAGCAAGCTCTCGGGCGGCGAGCAGCAGCGTTTGTCGATCATCCGCGCGCTGGCCCACGACCCGGAACTGCTGGTGCTGGACGAGCCGGTGTCGGCGCTGGACCCGGTCGGCCGCCGCGAATTCCTGCGCGAGCTGATCGACGGCGTGATCGAGCGCGGCACCACGGTGGTGTTCTCGACCCACATCCTGTCCGATTTGGAACGGGTGGCGCTCGACCTCGCCTTCCTGAAGGACGGCAGGATCGCCCTGCAGGGCCGCCTCGACGAGCTGCTCGAAGGCGCGCGTCGCGTGGTGGGGCCGGCGTCGCTCCTCGACGGCAGGCAGCTGGCCGGCGAACTGCGGCGCCAGCGCACGGCAGACGGCAGCGTCAGCGTCATCACCCATGGCGGCGCCGGCCTGGCGCAGCTGGGCAAGGAGAGCGGCGTGCGCGTCGAGTCGCTCAGCCTGGAAGACCTGTTCATCGAGGTGACGCAATGAAGTCCCTGCTGAAGGACTACTGGCTGGTCTGGCGCATGGCGCTCAGTGCCCGTTCCCGCGCCGATATGCTGATACTCGGATTTACCGCTTTCCTGACGCTGCTTGTGGCCTTCCTGGTCATGGTGATGAAGGACGACGCGGTGCTGGCCGCCAGTACGGCGCTGCGGGTGGCGGCAGGCGGCGCGATGATGGGCTGGCTGCTGTACTTCGTGCCCGGCGCCGTCAAGCTGAACACACCCTCCGTCGCCTGCCTGGTGCCGCGCCTGCGCCGCCGCCTGATCGAATCGACGGTGCTGGCCTGGATCTGCATCATCGCGTTTGCCACGCTGGTGTCGCTTGGCACCAAACTGTCGCCGGCGCTGGTCCTGCTGGCCACCGGCACCTGGCTTGCCGCGTATGGCCTGGGCCAGAGCGGGCACCGTGGGGGCAGCTGGATGCAGGTTGCCTTCGCCGGCGTGTTCTTCTTCAGCCGCAGCCTGCCCCCGGCGCTGGTCGAGGGCATCCAGCATGGCATCGGCTTCGCGATTGCGTGCCTGCTGATGCTGGCCTTCGGCGCCTACGCGCTGCAGCACATGTTCATGGCCGGCGGCGACCGGCATTACGTGGCGCGCGAAGCCCAGGCCCTGCAGCTGGAACGCATGACGGCCGCGGGACAGTTCAAGGAACGCAAGCAGAACCGGTTCGATGCCTCGCTCTACCGCTGGGTCCTGGCGCGCGACACGGCGGCGCGCAATAGTGCCCGCCTGCTGGTGCACCTGCTGGGCGCGCGCAACCACTGGGTCAACCGGGCCGTGGTACTGGTGTCGATCCTGGCGCTGGCCGGCGTGGCGCTGCTCATCATGCGTGCCAACGCCCGTCCCGACACGCAGCAGCTGGTCGCGGACCTCGGCTGGCTGTTCGCCTTGCCGTTGCTGCTGGGCGCCGTGTTCGACAGCGAAAAGCGCAACGTGCGCCTGAAGGACACGGCGGGCGAACAGGCCCTGCTGCGCCTGGTGCCGCCGCTGCCGGCCGGCGCCTCCGCCTTCAACCGCAAGGTCGCGGTCACGCTGCTGCGCACCGCGTTGCTCGAGTGGGCGATGCTGGCCGGCGCCGTGCTGTGCCTGGGCATGATGACCGGCGCCTCGGCGGCCAACCTGTTCAAGCAAGCCTGCCTGTGCTGCCTGACGCTGCCGCTGGTAGCCGCCACCTTGCGCGACCAAGCGCACCGCAGCGGGCTGCTGGGCTGGCGGCTGCTGCTGGGCTTTACGCTGTCGTTCGGCGCCAGCCTGGCGGTGGGCGTGGCGCTGGAACGGGCGAGCGGCTTGCCGTACGCGGCGGGTGCGGCGCTGGCCAGCGTGGCAATTACCGCAGCCCTGGTCGCGCGCGCGTTCCGGCGTGTGAAGACGGCGCCGTATGCGTTCCCGGCGGGACGCCTGGCTTGAGGTGGAGGTTGTTGTAGGGTGGACTCCTGAGTCCACGCGGTACGGCGCGCGATCGGTCGAAATGGTGCGCGCAGCGACCGAGCCAATCGCCTTCCGCGGTCTGTCGGTGCGTTTTCGACGGGGAGATGCCGTACCGCGTGGGCACAGGTGCCCACCCTACAATGGCCAAACACGAACCGTCAAAGCCGCGTAAGCCGACTCAATGCGCGCGGCGTTGGACCAGTGCAGTGCCAACGCCATGGCGCTTGCCCTCGCTGACCGCCGTCACCGTCCCATCCGGGTTGAACACGATGGCATTCGCCGCGCCGATTTCCTCGGCCGGCGCCTCCCACTTGTGGCCAAAGGCTTCCAGGGCCCTGGCCTGGGCGCTGCCGGCAAAGCCCGGCTCCACCGATGTCGACACGCCGTTACGCTCGGACAGGCGTGGCGCATCGATCGCCTCGTTCATCGGCATGCCGAAGTCCACATGGTTGACGATGGTCTGCAGCACGGTGGTGATGATGGTGGCGCCGCCCGGGCTGCCGATACTGAAGGCCGGCTTGCCGTCCTTGAACACGATGGTCGGCGCCATGCTGCTGCGCGGGCGCTTGCCGGCTTCGGGCACGTTCGGGCGTGGGCCGGAAAAGTCGAAGTCGGTCATCTCGTTGTTCAGCAAGAAGCCGTAACCCGGCACCACGATGCCGCTGCCGCCCCAGGATTCGATGGTGAAGGTGTAGGAGACGACGTTGCCTTCCTTATCGGATACCGTCAGGTGGGTGGTGTGCGCGTTCTCGCGCTGCATGGCGCGCGGCTGCGGGCGCAGCGGGATGCTCGGGTCATCCTGGAAGGCGTACGGGTCGCCCGCCGCCACCTCCGGCGCCGCACGCTTCATGTCGATCAGCGCGCGCCGCCGGGCTGCAAAATCCTTCGACAGCAGCCCGGCCACCGGCGCGTCGACATATTCCGGATCGGCGAGATAGGCGTTGCGGTCGGCAAAGGCAAGGCGGCTCGCTTCCAGGTACAGGTGCTCGGCCTGCGCGCGCGGCAGGGCCTTCAGATCGTAGCCTTCGAGGATGTTCAGCGCCTCGGCAACCGCCACGCCGCCGCTGCTCGGCAGCGGCATGCCGTAGACCTGGTAGCCACGGTAAGTGCTGACCACAGGCTGGCGGATGCGCGCCTCGTAGTTGGCGAGGTCGGCCAGCGTCATCTTGCCGGCACGGACGCTGGCGCCGGCGGCCAGCGGCGGCGTGTTCACCGCCTCGATGATGGCGCGCGCCATCGGCCCTTCGTAGAAGGCCTTGTAGCCGCGCGCGGCGATCTCGCGGTAGGCCTTGGCCAGGTCCGGATTGCGCAGCTGGGTGCCGGGCGTGACCGCCTTGCCGCCGCGAAGGTACAGCGCGCTGGTGGTCGAGAACTGCCGGAATTTTCTTTCATTTTCACGCGTCAAATGAAAGAAAGTTTCATTGACCGTGAAACCCTTGTTGGCCACGTCGATGGCCGGCGCCAGCACCTGCTTGAAGTTCATGGTGCCGTAGCGCTCCAGCGCCTCGTGCCAGCCGCGCACCGTGCCCGGCACGCCGACCGCGGCGCCGCTCGCCACCGCCTTCTCGAAGTCGATCTCCTTGCCGTTTTCCAGGAACACCGCCGGCGTAAAGGCGCCTGGGGCCGTCTCGCGGTGGTCGACCGTGATCACGCGCTTGTCCTTGGCCAGGTAGATGACCATGAGGCCGCCGCCGCCGATGCCGCAGCTGAACGGGTCGGTCACGCCCAGGGTCGCGGCGGCGGCCACGGCGGCATCGACCGCATTCCCGCCTTTGTCGAGGATGGCCAGCGCCGATTCGGACGCCTTTTCGCTGATGGTGGCGACGGCGCCGCCGCTGCCGGTGGCAAGCGGCGTTTTCGCCCATGCGCCGGGCACATGCAGGATGATGGACAGGGTCAGGCCGCAGGCCAGGGCAGTGGCGTTTTTTGTCATGGGAAGGCGGGATAGGGCATCACGGCGGCAGGATCTTCACCGTGAGGCGATGGTCAGGGGTTGCGCCGGGAGCGGCCGGCGCGGGCAGGGTGGTGGCGTCGAGCCGCAGGCGCGCGCCGGCCAGGCTGGCCGCCGTGTGGCCCTCGTCGCCCGGCATCAGCGTGAAGGTGTCGAGCACGGCGCCCTTGCGCAGCAGGCTGAAGCGGCCGCTCAGCTTCCCGGCCCAGATGCATTGCACGCCCGCAGGGCAGCGGCTGTCCTCGATCTCGTCGAAGCGCAGCGTGACGCCGCCGACCACGGCGGCGCTGGCGCCGGGTTCGAGTGTCAGGGCAAGCGGCGCACTGGGCGCTTGCGGGGCCGGCGGCGTGGCGCAGGCGATCAGGGCGAT
>DAMABW010000055.1:0-16359 GCA_031999925.1 Massilia sp.
TCGAGACCGACGCCGTGACGCGGCCGATCTTCATCGTGCAGCACAAGGAAAGGGCCCTGTCGATTGCCGCGCAGGGCATGCTGGAACTGATCGAAGCGCGCCTGGGTGGCGCGCGCCGTCAGTAAGGTTCAAGCCTTGCGCTTGTCGTCATCCACCAGCTCGAACCACATCGCGTTCAACACCGCGAAAGCGGCCGCCAGCGGCAGGCCGAGAATCCAGGCGAAATACCACATGATCAGACTCCTTCAATGTAAATAAGTTAGTAGGCGTGGCCCTTGCCATCGCGGATGCCGTCGGCATCGACCTTGCCCCACAGGACCTTGTAGACCCAGCTGGTGTAGCCGATGATGATCGGCAGGAAGATGCAGCTGCCGACCAGCATGATGAACAGCGTCAGCTGGCTCGACGACGAATCCCACACCGTCAAACTGGCCGCGCCCTGGATCGACGATGGCAGGATGAAGGGGAACATCGAGGCGCCCACACTGAGGATGATGCCGGCGATCGACAGGCTGCTGAACACCATGGTCAAGCCTTCCCAGCGGCGCGCCAGGCCAAGCAATGCCAGCAAGGCACCGGCGAAGCCCAACACCGGCGCCGCCATCGTCCACGGATGGGCAGCGTAGTTGGCGAACCAGGCGCCGCCCTCCCCGGCCACGGTCTTGAACAGCGGATTGGATGCGCCGGCGGTGACGATTTCGCTGGTGATGCGGTAGCCCTCGACGAAGCGCCACAGCGCCCAGCCGGCCAGCGCATACAGCACTACCACGGCCGCAGCCGCGCGCATGCCCCAGTTACGGGCACGCCAGGCGACGGCGCCATCGGTCTTCAACGCCAGCCAGCTTGCGCCGTGCATCACCAGCATTGCCACCGACACCAGGCCGCACAGCAGCGCAAACGGGTTGAGCAGGCCGAAGAAGCTGCCGTCGTAGAAGATCTGCATGTCGGGTGCGAAGCGGAACGGTACGCCCTGCAGCACGTTACCGAGGGCCACGCCGAAGATCAGCGAAGGCACGAAGCCGCCCACGAACAGCAGCCAGTCCCAGGTCGCGCGCCAGCGGGCGCCTTCGCGCTTGCTGCGGTACTTGAAGCCGACCGGGCGCAGGATCAGGGCGAACAACACCGCGAACATGGCCAGATAAAAGCCCGAGAACGAGACCGCGTACAGCTGCGGCCAGGCGGCGAAGATAGCGCCGCCGCCCAGCACCAGCCAGACCTGGTTGCCTTCCCAGACCGGGCCGATGGAGTTGATGACGACCCGGCGTTCCAGGTCGGTTTTAGCGACAAAAGGCAGCAAGGTGCCGGTGCCGAGGTCGAAGCCATCGGTGACGGCAAACGCCACCAGCAGCACGCCCAGCAAGATCCACCAGATGACGCGCAATACGTCGTAGTCGAGCAGTGTATGAAGAATCATGATGTGGTTACTCCGCGGTGATCAGGTTTGCGTTGTGCGGCATGGCGGCGGCGCGTGGCTTGACGGGCAGGTCGTCGTCGGCTTCGGGTCCCTTGCGGATGGCTTTCAGCATCAGCTTCATCTCCACCACGATCAGGATCGTGTACAGCACGACGAAGCCGAGCAGCGTGCCGAGTACGGTGCCGATGCCAAGGTTCGACACCGCCACCGCCGTCGGCAGCACGCCTTCGATGGCCCAGGGCTGGCGGCCCAGTTCCGCCACGATCCAGCCGGCTTCGGCGGCTACCCAGGGCAGCGGCAGCGACCATACGGCGACCTTCAGCAGCCATGGATAGGCGTCCAGGCGGCGGCGTGCCGACAGGACGAAGAAGACGGCGGTGAGCGCGATGAAGTACATGCCCAGGCCGACCATCACGCGGAACGACCAGAACAGCGGCGCGACCTGCGGCACCGTGTCGCCGGCGGCCTGTGCGATTTGCGCATCGGTGGCTTGGCGCGGGTCGTCGACGTAGCGCTTCAGGAGCAGCGCATAGCCCAGCTGCTGGCCGTGTTCCTCGAACTTCGCCTGCAGCTCGGCCGGGACCGGGCCCTTGCCGCCGATGGCGCGGATCTGCTCCAGCGCGTCGTAGGCCAGAATGCCCTGGCGGACACGGGTTTCGGCCAGCTTCACCAGCTCGTGGATGCCGGGGATGTCGGTGTCAAGCGAGCGCGTACCGATCAGCCCCATGACCCAGGGGATGTGGATGGCGTAATGGGTTTCGCGCGCGGCCTGGTCGGGGAAGCCGAAGGCGGTAAAGGCAGCCGGTGCCGGCTCGGTATGCCACATGGCTTCGATCGCGGCCAGCTTCATCTTCTGGTGCTCGGTCGACAGGTAGCCGCTTTCGTCGCCCAGCACCACCACCGACAGCGAGGCGGCCAGGCCGAAGGAAGCCGCCACCGTCATCGAGCGCTTGGCCAGATCAAGGTGGCGCCCCTTGAGCAGGAACCAGGCCGAGATGCCGAGCACGAAGAAGGCGGCGATCACGTAGCCGGCCGAGACGGTGTGCACGAACTTGGCCTGCGCCACAGGGTTGGTCAGCACGGCGTAGAAGTCGGTCACTTCCATGCGCATGGTCTGCGGGTTGAGGGCGGCGCCGACCGGGTTCTGCATCCAGCCGTTGGCGATCAGGATCCACAGCGCCGAGAAGTTGGTGCCGATGGCCGTGAGCCAGGTCACGACCAGGTGGGCGCGCTTCGAGAGCCTGTCCCAGCCGAAGAAGAACAGGCCCACAAACGTCGCTTCGAGGAAGAAGGCCATCAGGCCTTCGAGGGCCAGCGGCGCGCCGAAGACGTCGCCGACGTAGTGGCTGTAGTAGCTCCAGTTCATCCCGAACTGGAATTCCATCACCAGGCCGGTGGAGACGCCGATGGCGAAGTTAATCCCGAACAGGACGCCCCAGAACTTGGTCATCTGGCGCCAGACCGGACGGCCCGTCATGACGTAGACCGTCTCCATGATGGCGACCAGCATCGACAGCCCCAGGGTCAGGGGAACGAACAAAAAGTGGTACAGCGCCGTGAGGGCAAACTGTAACCGGGAGAGCCCGACGACATCGAGATCCATGATGAAAGCCTTTCTTTGTTTTTGTTGAGGTGGTGTGGGTTCAGTGTTGGCGCAGACCGGAAAGGGCCGCGTCGTATCCGGGCGTGCCGCGCCGGTGCTCGGCCACGATGCAACCCGCGCGCATGACGAGCAGGCGGTCGGCCAGTGCGGCTTCGCGGCGCAGGTGGGTGGCGATCAGCAGCGTGCGGCCCTTGGCATGGCGATCCAGGCGCGCCAGCACGTCGGCGGCGGTGGCGCCGTCCAGGCCTTCGGTCGGTTCGTCGAGCAGCCAGAAACTGGCATCGCGCAGCAACAGGCGGGCCAGCGCCAGGCGTCGCGACTGGCCGCCGGACAGGCCCAGGCCGCCCTCGCCCAGCGGCGTGTCCAGGCCTTGGGCGAGGCCGCGCACGTCCCGGGCCAGGCCGGCGGCATGCAGTGCCTCCCAGAGCTGAACGTCGGATGCGTGCGGGTCGGCCAGGCGCAGGTTGTCGCGCAGGCTGTCCTGGAACAGTTCGGTGCGCTGGGTCAGCCAGGTGCAGGGCGCTGTTTGTATCCGGCCGGACTGCGATGCGAGTTCGCCTGCGGCTAGCGCCAGCAGCGTCGACTTACCGGCGCCACTGGCGCCGATCACGGCCACGCGCGCGCCGGCTGCGATATGCAGATCGATGGCGTGCAGCGCGGCCTGGCGGCGGCCGGCGTGGGTGACGCTGACGTCCTTCAGGCACAGGGCATCATTGCCCTCGATATGCTCGACAGCCGATGTCGGCATGGCGGCCTCTTGCAGGCGCGGCGCCAGGCGGCGTGCTGCCAGTGCGCTGCGCGCCGCCTCGATGGCGCCGCGACGCAGCGCCGCGAAGGGTTCCAGCGCAGCCAGTGCGGTGAGCAGCGCCAGCGCGGCCAGCGGCGCATCGAGCTTGCCCTGCCCGGCCAGCACGCCGGCTGCCAGCAGCACCAGGGCCACCGTCGCGTGGCCGGCCACGGCATGCGTCCAGGCGGCGCCGGTCTCGATACGGTGCAAGGCATCGTCGCCGCGCGCCAGGCAAGCATCGATGTGCTTCAGCGCCGCGCACTGGACCGGCAGGCGACCGGCCAGGGCCAGGTCGGTCTGCCCGGCGGTCAGGTCGATGGCGCTGGCGCGCAGGCGCTCGGTCATGTGTACACGGCGCAGCGCCAGCGGACGGGCACGGCGCGCGGTCCAGGCGGCGACACCCCAGCCGCACAGCAGCAACCAGGCGAAGACGGCCAGGCCCAGGCGCCAATCGAGGATGGCGAGCAGCAGGCCGGCCAGCAGCGCCGCGCCGAGGGTGGCGGCGAGCGGAACCAGCAGGCGCAGGTAGACCGATTCCAGCGCGTCGATGTCGTTTGTCAGGCGGAACAGCAGGCGGCCAGGACGCAGCAGCAGCGCCCGCGCGGCCTGCGGTGCGGCCCAGCCGCGGAACAGTGTCACGCGCAGGCTGGCCAGTACGCCCAGGGTGGCGTCGTGGGTCACCAGGCGTTCGGCATAGCGGCCAAAGGTGCGGCCCAGCGCCAGCAGGCGGATGCCGGCGCTCGGGACGAAGACATTGAACGCCAGCGCCGCCGTGGCCGACAAGCCGGCCAGGCCGGTCGCCGTGATGAACCAGCCCGAAGTACCCAGCAGCGCGATCCCGGCCAGCACGGTGAGCGTGGACAGGCCCGCGCCCAGCAGCAGGCGGCGTGCATCGCTGCGCATGAAGAGGCGCAGCACGGTGATGAAGTCGTTGTAGTGTTTCATGCTGCTTCCTTCTCAACGCCGTGCTGGCCGATGCGTACGACGCGGCCGATGCGGGCGGCCAGGGCCAGGTCGTGGGTGGCGACGATCAAGGTGCGCCCGCGCGCCAGGTCGAGCAGCGCGTCGACCACGCCGGCGGCCGTTTCGCGGTCGAGGTGGGCGGTGGGTTCGTCGGCCAGCAGCAGGCTGGCGTGCGGGGCGACGGCGGCGCGCGCCAGGGCCAGGCGCACCAGCTCGCCGCCGGACAAGCCCGTGCCGCCCTCGCCCAGCGCTTCGTGCGGCGCGGCGTGTTCGACATCGGCCAGGCCGGCGCAATGCACAGCCGCCGTCACCGCCAGCGGCGTCACGCCAGGACGGCCCAGTGCGACGTTGCCGCGTACGGTGCCGGCGAACACGTGCGGCTTCTGGCCAACCCAGGCCATGCGCGTACGCAGGCCGGCGGCGCTGGTGTCGTCGAGATCGGCGCCGCCGATGCGGATGCTGCCGCCCTGCGCTTGCGCCAGCCCGGCCACCAGCGACAGCAGCGTGGTCTTGCCGCTGCCGCTGGCGCCGACCAGGGCGATGTGCTCACCCGGCGCTACGCTCAGCGTGAAGTTGTCGCACAGCGGTGCTTCGCCGGGATGGGCGAAACGCAGGCCGGCGATTTCCAAACTCGGTGCGTCAATGCCGTTGGCCCTTGTGTCGTGCGCGTCATGCATGGCGCCGGGAAGGATGGGCGCCGCGGCCTGCAATTTCTGCAGCGCCTCGAACGCCGCTTCCCCGGCTGCCCGGTCGTGCCAGGCCGCGGCCAGGTCGCGCAGCGGCTCGAAGAAGGCCGGCGCCAGCATCAGGATGAACATGCCTTGCTCCAGGCTCAGGCGCACACCCCAGCTGCCGCCGTCGATCTGGCCGAGCAAATGGAAGCCGACGTACACCGCCACCAGGGCGACGGCCAGCGCCGAGAACAGTTCCAGCGCGGTCGAAGAGAGAAAAGCAATGCGCAGCACACGCATGGTGCCGGCGCGCAGGGCCTGGGCCGTATCGTGCAGACGGCGCGCGGTGGCGTCGACGGCGCCGAGGGCGCGCAGGGTCGACAGGCCGCGCAGGCGATCGAGCAGGAAGCCGTTCATGCCGCCCACCAGTTGCAGTTGCGCTTCGCTGGCGGCCCTGGCGCGCCAGCCGATGACGGCCATGAACAGCGGGATCAGCGGTGCGGCCAGCACCAGGATCAGCGCCGCCGCCCACGACAGGTAGCCAACGACCAGCGCGATCATCGGCGGCACCAGCATCACGCGCCAGCGCGCGCCCTGGTAACGCAGCAGCCAGGGCAGCACGGCTTCGGCCTGCTCGGCCAGGATGCTGGCGGCCTGGCCCGAGGCGGGACGTGTGCGGTCCAGCGGCGAACGGCGTGCCAGTGCTGCGGCGGCGCCGGCGCGCAGATCGCTCAGCCAGCCGCGCGCGGCGCCGAACATGCGGCGCGCGCCCCAGGCGTCGAGGCTGGCGCGGGCCACGCCCAGTGCGAGGAAGCCAAGTGCCGGATTGGCGACCGCGTCCAGGCCGGCGCCGTCGGCGAGCCGGCCGACGGCCATCGCCAGCAGCGCGGCCTGGGCGATCCACAGCAACGCGGCGGCGCCCTGCGCCAGCGCACCAAGGCGGCTGCCGGCTGGCTGGGGTCGTGCTTTGTTGGCGGTGTCCTGCGAGGCAGGGGCGTGCGCGCCCGCGCCATGGCGTCTGTTCAAGAGCATGGTTCTTCTCCGGGAGTTCTGGTTGCGGCGCCCTGTCGATCGGGCAGGCCGCTTGTTCAGGCGTTGCCGGTTCGAGACGGCGGCGAGCGGCCGGCGTGGATGAACCAGGCCGCGTTGGCGAGTTGTCTTCCCGGATCGGAGAAGGGGTTGGGAACAAGCAGGGAATGGCCGCGCGGGACCGCCAGGGTGGCGGTTTGGAAAACGGTACAACAGGTACGATGCGAATCCATTCTCTCTGCTCTGCGCTGATACCGGCCGGGATACATTCCTTCTGCCGCACAAGTTTCACAACTTGTAAAAACTTCTGAATTTTCAGAAAACAGTGAAAGTATGCAGCAGAAATGTTGGCTTGTCACGAGAAGGCCAGCGTCTTAGTCGGGAATTGGTGCGCCGCAGCGTTGGCTGTCCGCGTGTTTCCCTTGGTGCGTGAGATAATCGAACTTTCCAAATCTTCGAAAAGTTCTCAACGTGACACCACTAGTCCAGAGTTTTGTCAGTCACTTCGGCGAGATGGGCAGCCGCTGGGGCATCAACCGCACCGTAGGGCAGATCTACGCCCTGCTCTTCGTGACCGAACAGCAGTTACATGCGGACGACATCGGCGAAAAACTCGGCATCTCGCGCTCGAACGTCAGCATCGGCTTGAAGGAATTGCAATCCTGGGGCTTGGTGCGCATGAGCCGCATTCCCGGCGACCGCCGCGAATACTTCACGTCGCTCGGCGACGTCTGGGAAATCTTCCGCGTGGTGGCAGCCGAACGGCGCCGGCGCGAGGTGGCGCCGACCCTGTCGGTGCTGCGCGAATCGCTGCTGGTCAAGGCCAAGACCCCCGAGGACGTGTTCGCCCAGCAGCGCATGGGCGAGATGCACGAACTGGTCGATCTGGCGAACAACTGGTTCGATGACCTGCAACGGCTTTCGCCGGAATCGCTGGCCCAGCTGATGAAGATGGGTGCCAAGGTGCAGCGTTTATTGACTGTCAAGGATCGCCTGCTGGGAAATGCGAAGGCGAAGGACGACGAATAAACGGCTGAGTTGCGGCAGCGCAACATTATGCGGTTACCGTATCGCTGGTATCACGAACCGAAAGTTTATTTATGGACTCAAGGAATTTATACTGCACCGCAACATCACAGTATATTTACGGAGCCCAACATGAACGCAGCAACGATCACCCAGACCCAAGAGCCAACCCTGCGCCACGACATCGGCGCCCTGTTCGTCGCAGCACGCAACTTCTGCGAAGAGCTGTTCACCGCACACGGCGGCTGGTTTGTTCGCCGCAACGACGAGCTGGCAGATCGCCGCGAGATGCTGGCACTGGCAGCCGAGTCGGAAGCGCACTCGCCGAACCTGGCAGCGGAACTGCGTTATTTCGCTAACCGTTAATCGGTAGTGGGCAAGCAGTAAAGACGAAGCGCAGCCGAGGATGCGCTTTTTTTTCTTGCCAGGTGCGCACGTCGCGTTGTTCGTGGCGGCGACGCATGTATCCGTAAGGTGGGCACCCCGTGCCCACGCGGAATGATGCACCACGTCAGCGCGACGTTCTATCCCGCCCGACGCACATTGCTAGCGGCTCAAGAGCATCTCGTTAGCGTTCGCGATGCATGGATACGCCGCGGAGCGCGTCATCGCCGCTGCAGGCTCCGGACAAACACGTAACCGCGTGGGCACGGAGTGCCCACCCTACGATGGAACCGCCAGCAGCTTGCCAATCTCCGGCAAACAGGACCCGCAATTCCCGCCCGCCTTCAAACAGGCCGTCACCTCCCCTGCCGTGCGCAGCCCCTTCTCCCGGATCGCCGCACAAATCGTATTGCGCCCCACCCCAAAGCACGAGCACACGGTCGGCCCCGCATCGGCCCCTGCCTGCACTGGCCGTCCCGCCAGCAGCACCGCACGCTCACCCGCACCCAGGACCTCCTGCGCAAACAAGCCGCCGAGCCAATCGCGCGGCGGCAGCGCCCCCGCCTTTGCCACCAGCACGCACGCCTGCAAACTCCCATCCACCAGATGCGCCGCCCGATACACGCCCGCGCTGCGGTCCTCGTACTCGATCCAGTCCGCATCATCGTCCACGCCCAACAAGGCACGCGCCCATTCCCCACCCGCCTTGCCGCGCCCGCCCGCTTCGTAGCGCAAGAAGCCCTCGCCCTGCACCCGCGTCCACCAGGTCAACGCATCGAGCTGCGGCGCAGTGCGGCTCAGCACAAACGCCTGCCACTCCACCACGAAGGGCTCGACCTTCACCGGCGTGTGCTTGAACTCCGGCTCGCCCGACACCGGATCGACCACCGGATTAACCAGCGCCCCGACACGCGCATCCGACGCCGTCGGCCCGCTCCAGTGAATCGGAACAAAAACGCCGCCGCGCGCGATACCCCCGCTGTGGGTCACGCGCCCGACCATCGCGCCCCAGCGGCTGCTCACGCGCGCCAGTTCTCCTTCGCGCACGCCGCATAACAAGGCATCGTGCGGATGCAGGTCGATGAAGGGTTCCGGTACGTGGCTACCCAGGCGCGGCGATTTGCCGGTGCGCGTCATGGTGTGCCACTGGTCGCGCACGCGGCCGGTATTCAGCGCAAGTGGGTACTCACCGCCGGGCATGTGCACCGGGCCGCGCGGGGTCGTGGCAATGAAGCGCGCCTTGCCGTTCGGGTGGGCGAAGATGCCGTTGCCGAACAGGCGCGTGCTGCCCCCAGGCGCCTGCGGCGTAACCGGCCATTGCACCGGTTCGAGCGCATCGTAGTCCGTGCGGCATAAGCCGACGAGGCCGGACAGATCGAACAGGCGCTTGCTGTCGCCTTCGTTGCGCCAGGTCGACAAGCGTGCATGCTCATCGAAAATCGCGTGCGCGGACGTGAAGTCGAAGCCGCTGTAACCCATGCGCCGGGCCACCGCGCACAACGCCTGCCAATCGGCACGCGCCTCGCCCGGCGCCGGCAAGAAAGAACGCTGGCGCGAGATGCAGCGCTCGGAGTTGGTCACCGTGCCATCCTTTTCGCCCCAGCCCAGGGCCGGCAGCAGCACGTCGGCCTGCAGGTTCGTGTCGGTATCGGCGACGATGTCGCTGACGATCACCAGTTCGCACTTGCCGAGTGCGCGCCGCACCCGGTCGGCGTCGGGCAGGCTGACGAGCGGATTGGTCGCCATGATCCACACGGCTTTCACGGTTCCCTCTTCGATCGCGCGGAACAGGTCGACCGCCTTCAGGCCGGGTTTGGAGGCGATGCGCGGCGCGTCCCAGAAGCTGCGGACAAGCTCGCGATGCTGCGCGTTGTCGAGGTCCATGTGCGCCGCCAGCATGTTGGCCAGGCCGCCCACTTCGCGCCCTCCCATCGCATTCGGCTGGCCGGTCAGCGAGAACGGCCCCATGCCGGGCTGGCCGATGCGGCCGGCCAGCAGGTGGCAGTTGATGATGCTGTTGACCTTGTCGGTGCCGCTCGACGACTGGTTCACACCCTGCGAATAGGCGGTGACGACCTTGCGTGTGGCGGCAAAACTTTCATAGAAAGCACGCACGGCGCGCGGGTCGAGGCGGCAGGCACGCGCCACATCCTCGATATCGAACTGTGCGGCAGCCAGCGCCGCATCCAGCCCTTCGGTGTGGGCGGCGACATAAGCCTGATCGGCCATGCCTTCGCGCGCCAAATGAGCCAGCAGCCCGTTGAACAGCCACACGTCCGTGCCCGGCTTGACCGGCAGGTGCACATCGGCCAGTTCGCAGGTGGCCGTGCGGCGCGGATCGATGACGACGATCTGCAGCGACGGTTTTGCTTCCTTGGCACGCAAGATGCGCTGGAACAGGGTCGGGTGGCACCAGGCCGCGTTCGAACCGGCCAGCACGATCATGTCGGCCAGTTCGAAATCTTCGTAGCAGCCGGGCACGATGTCTTCGCCGAATGCGCGCTTGTGCCCCGCCACCGAGGACGACATGCACAGGCGCGAATTGGTGTCGATATTCGCGCTGCCGATGTAGCCCTTCATGAGCTTGTTGGCGACGTAGTAATCCTCGGTGAGGATCTGGCCCGACACATAGAAGGCCACCGCGTCCGGCCCATGCTCGGCGATGATGCTCGCCAGCCCGCCGGCTACGTGGCCGATCGCCTCGTCCCAACTGGCGCGCCGCAGTTCGCCATTTTCGCGCAGTTGCGGATACAGCAGCCGGCCGTCCAGGCCAAGGGTCTCGCCCAGCGCCGCGCCCTTGACGCACAGGCGGCCGCGGTTGGCGGCGTGGTCCGCATCGCCTGAAATGATGGGGATCGTGCCGGGCTTTTCGTTTGACCTAAGGTTCGCTTTCACGCCGCAGCCGACGCCGCAATACGGGCAGGTGGTGCGCACCGTCGATACGGGCAGGCTCATGTCCATGTGTGTCCTTTCAGGCGGCCTGCGCGCACAGGGCGCGGCCGAACAGCAGCTGCTCGCGGAATGCCGACACATCGGCGCCGCGCTGGATCAGGTCGAAATACCAGGGACCGTCGGCCACGTCGCCCACCAGCACCGCACCAGACAGGCGCGCGCCATCGAGCACCAGGCGTTTATACACGCCGGCGCGGCGGTCGCGCAGCACCAGTTCCTCGCTGCCCGCGCGTCCGGCGATGTCGCCGGCCGAGTACAAGTCAATGCCGGTGACCTTCAGCTTGGTGGCGGTGGCGGCCTGCACATAGCGGCGGTGTCCGGCGCCGGCCAGGTGGGCTGCGCAGACGCGCGCCTGTTCCCACACCGGCGCCACCAGCCCGAAGGTGGCGCGCCGGTGCTGCACGCATTCGCCGACGGCGTAGATGCGCGGGTCGTAGGTCTGCAGGGTGTCGTCGACCACGATGGCGCGTTCGCAATGCAGGCCCGCCGCGCGCGCCAGCGCCACGTTCGGGCGTACGCCAGCCGCCATCACCACCAGGTCCGCCGGCAGCTCGGCGCCATCGGCAAACCGCACCGCTTTCACTTTTCCTGCGCCGACAATCGCAGTGGTCTGGGCGTCGAGCAGGATGCGCAGGCCGGCGCGTTCCAACGACTCCTTGAGCAGCTTGCCCGCCTCGCCGTCGAGCTGCTGGTTCATCAGGTTTGAAGCCACGTGTACCACGCTGACGTCCATGCCGCGTTTTTGAAGGGCATGCCCGGCTTCCAGCCCGAGCAGGCCGCCGCCGATGACGACCGCGCGTCCGCCGCGCCGGGCCGCGGCCAGCATGGTGTCGACGTCGTGCAAATCGCGAAATCCGACCACGCCGTCCAGGTCGGCGCCTGGCACCGGCAGCATGAAAGGCGTCGAGCCGGTGGCCAGCAGCAGCCTGTCGTACGGCGCCTCCCGGCTTGAAGCGGCCACCACCACGCGGCGCTTGCGGTCGATGCGCACGACGGGATCGCCCGCATGCAGGGTGACGCCGTGCTCGTCGTACCAGGCGCGCGGGTGGATCATGATCTCGTCCACCGCCTTGTCGCCGGCCAGCAGCGGCGAGAGCAGCACGCGGTTGTAGTTCCCATGCGGTTCGGCGCCGAAGACGGTGATGTCGTACAGGTCGGGCGCCAGCTTCAGCACTTCCTCGACCGTGCGCATGCCGGCCATGCCGTTGCCGACCACGACCAGGCGGGGCTTCATGCCGCCACCCACACGGTGCCGTTCTCGACCCGCACCGGATAGCTGGCCACAGAATGCGCCGCCGACTCGATACATTCGCCGGTCGCCAGGTCGAAATGCTGCTTGTAGATCGGCGAAGCGACGACGATGCGTTCGCCGATGCTGCCGACCAGCCCGCGCGAGAGCACGGCCGCATGCGAGTGCGGGTCGTAGTTATCGATGGCGAACAGGCGCTCCTCCCCTACCCGGAACACCGCCACCTGGCGCCCGCCCAGCAATGCGCACACGCCGGTGTCGGGCACGATGTCGTCGACCGCGCACACGGCGCTCCACTCCTGCAATTGAAGGTCCCGATGCATGGCGTTCTCCTCAGGCCGACGCCACGATGGGAATCGTGCGGCGGCGTTCTTCGACAGTGGCCGGGCGGATCTGGCCGCGCTCGGGCATGAAGACGACGTTCGCATCCGGCGCGTCGCTGTTCACGAAAGTACGGAAGCGCTTGCGCACCTCCGGGTCCTCGACCGCGTTCTTCCATTCGCAGGCATAGGTGTCGACCACGTGCTGCATCTCGCTCTCCAGTTCAGCGCCGATGCCCAGGCTGTCCTGCACCACTACCTGCTTCAGGTAATCGAGCCCGCCTTCCAGGTTCTCGCGCCAGGTGCTGGTGCGCTGCAGGCGGTCGGCGGTGCGCACATAGAACATCAGGAAGCGGTCGACCAGCTTCACCACTGCCGCTTCATCCAGGCCGCTCGCCAGCAGTTCGGCGTGACGCGGCTTCATGCCGCCGTTGCCGCACACGTACAGGTTCCAGCCTTTTTCGGTGGCGATCAGGCCGACGTCCTTGCCTTGGGCTTCGGCGCACTCGCGGGTGCAGCCGGACACGCCGAACTTCACCTTGTGCGGCGTGCGCAAGCCCTTGTAGCGGTTTTCCAGTGCGATGGCAAAGCCGGCGCTGTCGCCCACGCCGAAGCGGCACCAGGTGGAGCCGACGCAGGACTTCACCGTGCGCAGCGACTTGCCATAGGCGTGACCGGACTCGAAGCCGGCCGCGATCAATTCTTCCCAGATCGGCGGCAACTGCTCGACACGGGCGCCGAACAAGTCGACGCGCTGGCCGCCGGTGATCTTGGTGTACAGGCCGTATTTCTTGGCGATCTGGCCGACCGCGATCAGACCGTCGGCCGTCACTTCGCCGCCCGGCATGCGCGGCACCACCGAGTAGGTGCCGTCCTTCTGGATATTCCCGAGGAAGTAATCGTTCGAATCCTGCAGGCTGGCGTGCTCGGGCTTGAGCACAAAGTCGTTCCAGGTCGAGGCCAGGATGTTCGCCGCCACCGGCTTGCAGACTTCACAGCCCAGGCCTGTGCCGTGGCGCTCCAGCAGTTCGCCGAAGCTGCGGATGCGGCCGACGCGCACCAGGTGGTGCAACTCCTGGCGCGAGTACGCGAAGTGCTCGCACAGCGCGCGGCTTACCGCCACGCCCTGCTTTGCCAGCTCGGCATTCAGCACCTGCGTCACCAGCGGCACGCAGCCGCCGCAGGCGGTGCCGGCGCCGGTGCATTTCTTCAGCGCGCCGATGCTGGCGGCGCCGTTCGCCACCGCTTCGCACAGCGTGCCTTTCGAGACGTCGTTGCAGGAACAGACCTGGGCGCTGGCCGGCAATGCGTCGACGCCGAGGGCGCGCACCGGGGCGCCTTCAGCCTGCGGCAGGATCAGGAACTCGGGCGCCTCGGGTAGCGGCATGCCGTTCAGCGCCATCTGCAGCAGCGTACCGTATTGCGCGGCGTCGCCGACCAGCACGGCGCCCAGCAGGCGCTTGCCGCAATCGGAAACGACGATCTTCTTGTACGTCTGCTTGCGCTCGTCGAGGAACTGGTAGCTGCGGCTGCCGCTTGCGGCGCCGTGGGCGTCGCCGATGCTGGCCACGTCCACGCCCATCAGTTTCAGCTTGGTGCTCAGATCCGCGCCGGCAAAGCCGCCCGGCGCGCCGAGCACGTGGCGGGCGGCGGTGCGCGCCATGTCGTAGCCCGGCGCCACCAGGCCGTAGATCTGGCCGTTCCAGGCCGCGCATTCGCCGACGGCGTAGATGTCAGGGTCGGAGCTCAGGCAATTGGCATCGATGGCGACGCCACCGCGCGGGCCGAGTTCGAGGCCGGCGGCGCGCGCCAGTTCGTCGCGCGGGCGGATGCCGGCCGAGAACACGATCATGTCGGTTTCCAGCGCGCTGCCGTCGGCGAATTCCATGCGGTGGGTAGCGTCGGCACCGTCGACGATGGCGAGCGTGTTCTTGCCGGTGTGGACGCGCACGCCCAGCTCTTCGATACGGCCGCGCAGCACGCGCGCGCCGGGATCATCCACCTGCACCGCCATCAGGCGCGGCGCGAATTCGACCACGTGGGCGTCCAGGCCGAGGTCGCGCAAGGCCTTGGCGCACTCCAGGCCCAGCAAGCCGCCGCCGATCACGACGCCGCTACGCGAACGCGTGCCGCACTCGCGCATCGCTTCCAGGTCTTCGATGGTGCGGTAGACAAAGCAGTCCGCACGATCGCGCCCCGGCACCGGCGGCACGAAGGGAGAGGAGCCGGTGGCCAGCACCAGCTTGTCGTAGGCCAGCGTCTCGCCATCGGCCAGCGTCACGACGTGCGCGGCGCGGTCGATGCCGACGACTTTCGCGTTCAGCTTCAGCTCCAGGTACGGGCGCTCGAAGAAGCCGGGCGCGACCAGCGACAAGTCGTCCGCCGTCTTCCCGGCAAAGAACTCGGACAGGTGCACACGGTCGTAGGCCGGGCGCGGTTCTTCGCCGAGCACGGTGATGTGCAGATGTGGCGCAGCGGCGGCCAGGGATTCCACGAATTTATGGCCAACCATGCCGTGGCCGATGACGATGATCTTCATGGTGCTCTCCTTATGCGGCGCTGGCAGCAGGGGTGGCAACGGCGGCGCTGCCGAAGCGCGCACCGATCGCACACAAGCTCGACGCCACCACCAGCACGCCGAGGATGACCAGGGTCTGGCGCAGGTCGCCCGTCCCCTTCATCAGGAAGCCCGCCAGCACGGCGCCCACGTTGCCGCCGGCGCCGACGATGCCGGCCACGCCGCCCAGCGCGGTCGGCGCCACGAAGGGCACCAGCGCATAGGTGGCGCCGCAGGCCATGTGGGTGAACAAACCGAAGCACAGCATGGCGATCAGGGCAAAGGCGATGCCGTCTGCGTTCGCAAACAGCAGCAGGCCCAGTCCCTCGCCGATCATCAGCAGGAACAGCACGGTCACGCGGCTGTTCAAGTCGCCGCGTGCTGCAAAGCGGTCCGACATCCAGCCGCCGAGGGCGCGGGCAAACAGCGCCAGCAGGCCGAAGCTGCCGGCGGCGAGACCGGCAGCGCCCAGCGACAGCCCGAAATGCTCGACGTAGTAGACGGCGGCAATGTTGTGGATGAAGATCTCGATGCCGAAGCAGGCGCCGTAGGTGACGAACAGCAGCCAGGCGCGGTGGTTGCGGCAGGCGGCGCGGAAGCTGGCCCAGCCGCCCTTGCCGCCGGATTCAAAGGCAACGCCGGCTTTGCGCAGTTCGCTGAAGTTGCCCGCCGGGCAGTCCTGCGTGTAGCGCCAGTAGACGAAGGCCATGACCAGCATTGCCACGCCCGGCACCACCAGCGCCACGCGCCAGCCCAGGGTTTCGCTCACGCCGGCCATGACGATGGCGCCCAGCAGCAGCGGCATCAACGCCTGCGCCGCGCCGCCGCCGGCATTGCCCCAACCGGCCGCGGTGGCGTTCGCCGTGCCGACCACTTTCGGCGCGAACATCACCGAGGTGTGGTACTGGGTGATCACGAAGCTGGCGCCGACGGCGCCGATCCCGAGGCGAAACAGCAGGAAGCTTTCGTAGCTCTGGGCCAGGGCCACGCCGATCACGGGGATTGCGCCCAGCAGCAGCAGGCCGGTATAGGTTTTACGCGGGCCGTAGCGGTCGCACAGGGGGCCGACCACCAGCCGCACCAGGATCGTGATGGCCACGGCGGCGATGTTGATGTTGGCGATCTGCGCCATCGACAGGCCGAACTCGCCCTTGATGACCGGCATCAGCGGCGCGCAGGCGAACCAGGCGAAGAAGCAGACGAAGAAGGCCACCCAGGTCAGGTGGAAGGCCCGCATCTGCGGCGTATTGAAGGTGAAGAGCTGGATACTGCTTGCTTTGCTGGCCATGATCGTCCCTCATTCTTAAACTGACAAACGAAAAGAAAAAAGCGTCCGCGTCCCAAGGTCTAGACCTGGGAAGCGGACGCCGTTGTCCGGGTGCCAGCCCATCGGTGGGCTGGCTG
>DAMABW010000056.1:0-16350 GCA_031999925.1 Massilia sp.
GAACAGGATGTGGTCGGTCTTGATCATGCCGTACTTGGTGTTCACCGTCGTGCCCTCGACCAGCGGCAGCAGGTCGCGCTGGACGCCGGCGCGCGAGACGTCGGCACCGCCGTGTTCCGAACGGGTCGCAATCTTGTCGATCTCGTCGAGGAAGACGATGCCGTTGTTCTCCACATTGTGGATTGCCTTCTGCTTCATCTCGTCTTCGTTGATCAGGCGCGCCGCTTCTTCCTCGGCCAGCACCTTCATCGCTTCCTTGATCTTCATCTTGCGCGGCTTCTTGCGCGTGTTGCCGACGCCGGCGAACATCGACTTGATCTGCTCCGTCATTTCTTCCATACCCGGCGGCGCCATGATCTCCATCTGCGGCGCGGCGTCGGCCACTTCGATTTCCACTTCACGGTCGTCGAGCGAGCCTTCGCGCAAGCGCTTGCGGAAGGTCTGGCGCGTGCTGTCGCCTTCCTTCGCTTCGGCAGAGGCGCTGACATTGAAGCCGAAGTCGCGCGCCGGCGGTACCAGGATGTCGATGATGCGGTCTTCGGCGGCGTCCTCGGCGCGCTGGCGCACCTTTTTCATTTCCGACGCTCTCGTTTGCTTGACGCCGATGTCGATGAGGTCGCGGATGATGGTGTCGACGTCGCGGCCGACATAGCCGACCTCGGTAAACTTGGTGGCTTCGATCTTGATGAAGGGCGCGTCGGCGAGTTTCGCCAGGCGGCGCGCGATTTCGGTCTTGCCGACGCCGGTCGGGCCGATCATCAGGATGTTCTTCGGGGTGATCTCGTGGCGCAGCGGTTCGGCCACCTGCTGGCGGCGCCAGCGGTTGCGCAGGGCGATGGCGACGGCACGCTTGGCCTTGCCCTGGCCGACGACGTGCTTGTCCAGTTCCGACACGATTTCGAGGGGAGTCATGTTCATGATATGCATGCCGGTCAGTCCAGCGTTTCGATGATGTGGGACAGGTTCGTGTAGATGCACAGCTCGCCGGCGATCGTCAGCGCTTTCTTGACGACCTCGGCCGGCGGCAGTTCGGTGTTTTCCTGCAGCGCCTTGGCTGCGGACTGGGCGTAGATGCCGCCCGAACCGATCGCGCCGATGCCGTCTTCCGGCTCGAGCACGTCGCCATTCCCGGTGATGATCAGTGTTACTTCTTTGTCGGCCACCAGCAGCATGGCTTCGAGCTTGCTCAGCATGCGGTCGGTGCGCCAGTCCTTGGCCAGTTCGACCGAAGAGCGCAGCAAATTGCCCTGGTGTTTCTCGAGCTTCGCTTCGAAGCGGTCGAGCAGGGTAAAGGCGTCGGCGGTGGCGCCGGCGAAACCGCACAGGACCTTGCCCTGGTAGAGTTTGCGCACCTTGCGTGCCGAGCCCTTCATGACGACGTTGCCCAGGGTAACCTGGCCGTCGCCGCCCAATGCGACTTGCGCGCCGCGACGTACACTCACAATCGTGGTGCCGTGAAATTGTTCCATATCTGCCTCGTGGTTAACTAGCACTCCGCAAGTGGGGCTATTGCACAAAATTGCAAGACAGGATGACGCCAAAGCTCAGCAGTATTCGCGCTATCGTTCCCTACTGTCGTCTAGTACGCAGTCAATATCTATGCGCATACAGGCGCGCACAGTCGCCATAGTTCAGGAGGCGCAGCAAGGCCGCTACCATGTGGTTCAGCTCGCGCAGTTCGACCGGATGCCCCGCACTCGCCAGGGTTCGCAGCCTGACATGCAGGGCGCCTGCCGCCGTGAAACCGATGCGCGTCAGGCGCGAGCAGTCGAGCACGACCGGCGCCGCGTGAATGGGAATGCCGGCATCCGTTTCGCCGGAAGCAAGCCCAGCCGCATCAGGCGCCGCCGCTGCGCTCGCGCCCATCGCCGGAACGTCCGCGGCAGCCGCAGCCTGGCCGGATGCTGCCTGGGCCGAAGCGGCGTAGGCATCGATTGCCGCCAGCAAGGTGCCGATATCGCCGTCGACTGTTGGCGGCAAGAGAAAGCGTTCTTCGGCGCTGGGCGTTCCCGTACCTGGCGCTGGCGCACTGGCAGCCCCCGCTGCGGCGCGCAGCGGCGTTTCGAACGAAGGCGGCGACACCTCGAAGGTTACGCAATAGTCCATCGCCGTTTCCTCGAAATCCTTTTCGCGGTCCAGCAGTTGCAACAGTTCGAGCAGCAGCAGCCAGGGCGCTTCGCCACTGCCGCGTTCGCCAATTGCCAGCATCGGGCGCAGCACCGCCAGCAAGGCATCGGCGCCGGCCAGTACCACGGCGCGCTCTTCGCGGCGCAGGGTTTGCAGGCTGGCCAGCAGGGCGGCGCAGCCTTCGGCGTTTGCGCTGCTTACGGCGCCGAAGTCGAGCCGCACCGGCGTGCCCGGCGGCGCCGGCTTGCGCAGCGCCGGCAGATAGGCGCCAAGACTGGCATCGAGTGCGGCAGGCAGGCGCAGGGCCGGGGCCACGCCCGCGAATGCTTCCTGGGGCGCGACGCGCGGCATGCGGTCGGTATAGGCCGGCGGCGAGGTTTCGAAATGGCTGGCGTAGTCGATGGCGATGCTTTCGAATGCCTGTTCGCGGCCCTGAGCCTGGTAGAGGTCGAACAGCATCCACCAGGGCAGGCGTTCGGTGCGGCCGAGTTCGCCCAGGCAGTCGCGCAGCATTCCCTCGGCCAGGTCGGCCTGGCCGTTGGCATACAGGATGGCGCTTTCCTCGACCACCGGCGCATTGGCCGGGGTGACGGCGGCGTCGGGCTGCTCGGCCAGGGGACCGAGCTCGGTGTCGGCGCTCGTTGCCAGCAGGGTGGCGGCCGCAGCCGGCGGACGGTGGCCGCTGCCCCAACCGGCGTCGAGGTCGTCGAACAGGTCGGTCGTCATGGCCAGTTCGATGGCATCGATCTTGGCGGCAGTAGCGCGCGCGATTTCGCGCTGGCGCTCGCGCTCGGCATCGATCGACGGGCGCGAGGGTTCGCCGGCGCGCAGGCGCGTGGCCGGCGCCTCCGCTACCGCGTTATTCTTTTTCTTCAGGAAGGAGAATAAGCCCACATCGTTTCCGTCTAACGTTTGCCCCGTGTTTATTGCCCGGCGTGCGAAGAAGACACCCGGCTCCCAAGCGCTCATCCATGACGGTAGCACGGACACCGGCGGCGCGTCCGGCGCACACGTGCGCGTGCGCAAACCCGCTGCGGGCAAGCGTTAGTGTATCCCATGGGAAAGATTTTCACGGCACGCTTGGCGTTGCCGGATGTGTAAAAAAGAAAAAAGCATGCGGTTGCGCGCATGCTTTTTCGGTGAGGGCGTGAATGGATCAGTCGCCGTACAGCTTTTGCTTCAGTTCGCGGCGCTGCTGGGCTTCCAGCGACAGGGTGGCGGTCGGGCGGGCGATCAGGCGCGGGATGCCGATCGGTTCGCCGGTCTCTTCGCACCAGCCGTATTCGCCGGCTTCGATGGCGGCCAGCGATTGCTGGACCTTTTTCAGCAGCTTGCGCTCGCGGTCGCGGGTGCGCAGTTCCAGCGCATGCTCTTCCTCGATGGTGGCGCGGTCGGCCGGGTCCGGGACCAGGACGGTTTCGCGCAAATGCTCTGTGGTCTCACCGGCATTTTTCAGCAGCTCTTTCTCGAGCTGTTGCAGGCGGTCCTTGAAGAACGCAAGCTGGGCCGGGTTCATGTAGTCCTCGTCGCCCATCGCCCGAATTTCCTCTTCCGAAATGAGTCGGTCTTCGGACTGCGCGGCGGTATTCGATTTCGTTGTTTTAGTCATGTTGCCTTCGATACGACAGAGGTTTCATTTTATCAGCTGGCTCAGCAACAACGCCGGGTAATGGGGCGTGTGCCTCTTCCAACTGCCATGACGGCACTGCATTGCTGCTGCACTGCGCCGTCTTCGCCGCCAGGCCTGGCCTGCGGGGATTGCTCGACGGTGCCTGTCACGCCGTGGCAAAAGGCACAACGGGTACCGTAAAACCGGGATAGTTTATACCAAACACTGTTCCAATCCGCGGATAAATACGTCTTTTGGTAAATTTTTACCAATAAACACCATTTTACTGCCGCGGGCTTCGTTCTCTTCCCACTTTGCGCCCAGGTCGCTGCCCATGATTTGATGCACGCCTTGGAACACGACTTTGCGGTCGGCCCCTTGCATCGACAGTACACCCTTGTAGCGCAGCATGTTCGGGCCGAAAACCTGCACCAGGCTGCCGAGGAACTGGTCCAGGCGTTCCGGATCGAAAGCGCGCTCGCTCTTGAACACGAAGGCGGCGATGTCGTCGCTGTGGTGCGAATGGTGGTGGTCATGGCTGCAGGCTTCGCCGTGGGCATGGTCGTGGCCGCAATGCGCATGGTCGTGCTCATGATCGTGCTCATGATCGTGCTCATGCGCGTGCTCATGGTCGTGATCGTCGGCGCGCAGGAAGTCGGGATCGAGCTCCAGTTTGTCGTTCAGGTTAAAGCCGCGCAAATCCATCACTTCACTCAGCGGCGCGCTGCCGAAGTCGGAGGTCGAGATCGGCGCGCGCGGGTTGATGCGTGCCAGGCGCGCCTTCAGGGCGTCGATGGCGGCGGCATCGACCAGGTCCAGTTTCGAGAGCAGGATCTTGTCGGCAAAGCCGACCTGGCGCTGGGCTTCCTCGTGGCGGTCTAGTTGGTCCATCGCATGGCGCGCGTCGACCACGGTTACCACGGCGTCGAGCAGATAGTAAGCACCGACTTCCTCGTCGACGAAGAAGGTCTGGGCCACCGGGCCAGGGTTGGCCAGGCCCGTGGTTTCGATGACCACGCGGTCGAAAGCGAGCTCGCCGGCCTCGCGCTTTTGCGCCAGGTTCGTCAGCGCCACGATCAGGTCGCCGCGCACGGTGCAGCAGATGCAGCCGTTGTTCATCTCGACGATCTGCTCGCCGCTGTCCTGGACCAGGATTTCGTTGTCGATGTTTTCCTGGCCAAATTCGTTTTCGATGACGGCAATGCGCAGGCCATGCTCCTCGCGCAGGATACGGTTGAGGAGGGTTGTCTTGCCGGCGCCGAGGAAGCCGGTCAGGATGGTGGCAGGGATCAGTGACATGGTCTTTACGTTGCGTTGTGCCTGGTTCAGGCGCGGAGAATCGAAAGATTATGCCGTAATTTGCAATCTGCCACCATCAACCGTGCCAGCCTTTGCGTCAGCTCAGGCGAAGCCTATTTCACCTTCGCCCGCGGATGAGCCCGGTCATAGACAGCGGCCAGGTGCTGGAAGTCGAGCGCCGTGTACACCTGGGTCGATGTGATGCTGGCGTGGCCCAGAAGTTCCTGCACGGCGCGCAGGTCGCCCGAGGATTGCAGCAGGTGCGAGGCGAACGAGTGGCGCAGCACGTGCGGGTGCACGTGGACCGGGGTGCCGGCCTTCAGGGCATGCTGCTTCAGGCGGTGCTGCACCACACGCGGCGTGACGCGGGTGCCGCGGCTGGACAGGAACAGGGCGGCACTGCCGTCGCTCGCCGGCGGACGCACCGCCAGCCAGGCCGCCAGCGCCTCGCGCGCCGGGCCGCCGACCGGCACCCGGCGCATCTTGCCGCCCTTGCCGGTGACCACCACGTCGCCGGCGGCGGCATCGAACCAGCCGAGCGAGTTGCCGTGCGCATGGTCGGTATAGGCCAGGTCGAGCCCGGCCAGTTCCGAGACCCGCAAGCCGCTCGAATACAGCAGTTCGAACATGGCGCGGTTGCACAATTCCTCGGGTTCGGGATGGCCGTGGCGGTTCGCCTCCAGCAATTGCACGGCGTCGTCGACAGCCAGGGCCTTCGGCAGCGACTTGGCGCGGCGCGGGGCGCGTACGCCGTCGACCGGGTTGGCCGGCAGGGCGACATGCAGCGACAGCCACGCATAAAAGCCGCGCCAACCGGACAGCTTGCGGGCGATCGAGCGCGGATTCTGGCCGGCGCCATGCAGACGCGCGGCGAAGCGGCGCATGTCGGCGTGGTTCAGCCTGGGCCAGTCGGTGTGGCCGGCCAGTTGCGCCAGTTCGGCCAGGTCGCGCCGGTAGGCGGCAATCGTGTGCGCGGACAACTGGCGCTGGGTAAGCAGTTCACCCAGGTAGCGCTCGGCCCAGTCTGCGCCGCCGTCCATGTTCAGGCGCGCAGCGGTGCCAGCGCGGTGCTGGCGCTCTGGCCCAGCTGGACCAGGAAATCGGTCGCCATCGCCGGGCTGAAGCGTTCGGTGTCCGGCGAGCCGAGTACCAGCAGGCCGAAGGTCTTGCCGTCGGCCACCAGCGGCAACAGCACGGTCGAGCGTACCGAGGCCGGATCGTCGAGCCAGCGTACGGCTTCGAAATCCTTGTTCGGGCCGCAGTAAGGGGCGCGCAGGCTGGAGGCGAACAGGCGCGCATCGTCGGCCACGCCGGCTGCGAACGGTGCATCGGCATACTCCGGCGCGACATTCCACAGACGCAAGGTCGCCTGGGGCACGCCGAAGTGTTCGCGCAGGCCCGCGACCATGTCGTGCGCCATGGCCGCGCCGCCTTTCGAGCGCAGCAGCGCCAGGTGCCAGGCGTGGAAATTGTTCAGGATCGTGGTGTTGTCGGCGGCGGTACGCACCAGATCAGCCATGCGCAGTTCGAGCGCACTGTATTTTTTCCGCATCACTTCCATCTGGCGTTCCTGCAGCGACACCGCCTTGCCGGTCAGCGGGCTCGACAGCCTGACCTCGCCCAGCAGGCCGGCATGTTCTTCGAAGAAGCGGGGGTGGTCGGCCAGGTATTGGGCGACGGCGGCAGAGTCCAGGGTCATCTTAGATCTTGCGGTAATGGTGTGTGTGCAATTCTAACCGAGGGGGACAGGGCGGCGGGCAGAAAAAGGGCGCGCAAGGTGCGCCGTGCGGGCAAAAGTAAAAAGGCGGACACCGTTGCCAGTGTCCGCCTTTCTTATCCAGTCTGTCGGGCCGGAGCCCGCGTCAACTTAGAACGAGTGGTTCACGCCCAGGTCGTAGTAGTTGACCGAACGATCCACGCCGAACTGGGTTTGGGCGCCAGTCTTGCGCGAAGCGTCGATGTACAGGTAGGTGCGCTTCGACAGGCTGTACTCGTAGCCCAGCGACATCTGCTTGGTCTTGACCCAGTTGTCCGGATCTTTCTGGCCGTAACCGACCAGGACCTTGCCCGGGCCCATGGTGTAGTTGGCGCCCAGCACCCATGCGTTGGTCTTCGAGCCTGGCAGAGCGGCTGCGAAGGCGGTGTTGTCCTGATCCTGACGGGTGTACAGGGCCATCAGTTTCAGTGCCGGGGTTGCCAGGAACGAACCGGCAGCCGACCAGACCTTGGTTTCGACGGCGTTACGCTCGTAGCCCAGCATCAGGGCTGCAGGACCGTTGTTGTAGGTGGTCGAGATCGAGAACGGGTTGGCCGATGCTTCGGCGCCGACCGGGTACTGACCGACTGCGCGGCCGTTGGTGCCTGCGCCTTCCTTGGTGGCGATCGCGGCGTTCAGCTGGAAGCCGCTGGTGACTGGCGAGTTGTACCAAAAGGCGTTCGACCAGCGGTTGTTCGACGAGTTGGCCGGCTCCAGCGGTGCCGAGTTGTAGCCTGCGACTGCCAGGTCGGTATAGAAACCGCCCTGGTTCGGCAGTGCGTGCCATGGCTCGAAGGCGCCGATGGTTTCCTGGTACGGGGTCAGGCCGCGACCGATGCGGACCATACCGAAGTCACCCTGCAGGCCGACGCGGCTCTGGCCCTGGAACAGCGGACGCGAACCGTTTTCGACGGTGCCGGTGTCCGGCTCGTAGCGGATTTCCAGTTGGAACAGGGCTTTCAGGCCGTTGCCCAGGTCTTCGGTGCCCTTGAAGCCCAGGGTATTGGCGGCACGCTTGCCGATGCTCAGGGTGTCGCCGCTGCGCTTCTGGACGCCGGCATCGAGGGTACCGTAGATCTGTACGGAGGTTTGTGCATGGGCAACGCCGGCGAAAGCGCCAACAAGAGCGACTGCCATCAGTGACTTTTTCATTTATTCGTATCCTTCTTATAGGTGAATCGGGATCCAGAGAGCATTGAGACTTTATTGGTTTGCTGAACACTCGGACGAATGAACAGTAATTGCTTAATGCGTCAAGATTGCCGGATTGGTTAATTATGCGTGCTGGACTTGGTGGAAAGCCAATTTAACCAATCGTGCTGTTGTATTTTCGAAACGCCGAGTCCGTCTCTTTTGCACCATCCAGGTGCTTGCCGCACTGCAATGTCGCTGAGTTCCGCTTCCTTTCGGTGCTCTTGTTCGATATCAATCATTGGACGGTTCGGGCCATGACGGGCCCGGTGCTGGCTTAGACTTTTTCCAAACCCAAGCAGTGTGGGCGTGATTTTTGCGGTTCTTGTATATTGGCAACTTTGGCCGCGGCAAGCGCCGCCGGTCACCGCCTTTGCCGGTCCTGATCGCGCCCCTGCTGCCCCAATCCACTCATAAAGACCCGAACGATGGCTAATCGTGAAGAACTGGCGATCATCCGCGGCGCCCGTGCCGGCCGCGCCGATGCCCAGCTCGCGCTCGGCAAGCGCTACCTGTTCGGCAGCACCGGTCTGCCGCAGAGCCTGCCAACCGCGCTGCATTGGCTCGACCGCGCCGCGCGCCAGGGGTGCCCCGAATCCTGCGAACTGATCGGCAATCACGTACCGATCGAGCTGGCACGCCAGCATCCGACCCCGCTCGCGCCCTGGTACGAGCAGGCCTACGATGCCGGCAATGTCCGTGCCGGCCTGGTGCTGGCCCAGTTGCTGCTCGAAGAACCGGCAGCGGCTGCCGCGCCGGCACGCCGTGCGAAAGCCCTGCACGCCCTGGAAGATGCGGCGCGCGCCGGCTTTGCCGAAGCCCAGTGGCTGCTGGCGCGCCAGCCCGAAGCCGCCGCTCCGGTTGCCGCTGCCAATGGCGCCGGGTCCTTGCGCGGCCCGGTCCGCGCGGCCCACGGGCCCGATGGCAAGGCGCCCGCGCCAGGAAACGGCACGGCGGAAAACAGCCAGCCCTGGCTGCGCCGCGCCGCCGACAACGGCCTGGCCGAAGCGCAATTTGCCCTGCTCGAACAAAGCTGGAAAGCCGAGCATTGGAACGATTACCTCGAGCGCGCGCTGCCGCTGGCGCGCGCACTCGCCAAGGGCGGCAGGGAAGGGGGGCAGCGCTTGACGCCGGGCGAAGTCGGCCTGCTGTCGCGCGTGGCGCGCCTGGTCGGGCAGGGAATAGGTGGCGCCAGTATCGAGGATGTCGAGCAGCATACCTTCTGGGAGCTGGCCGCGGCCGAGAACGACCGCCATGCCCAGTTGGCCATGGGCCTGTGGTATGCGCGCATGCAGGTCGACGGCACCCGCGTCGCTGGCGGCGCCGGCGCAGCGAACTTCAAGAAAGCAATCCGCTGGCTGCTGCTGGCCGGCGAACAGGGCCTGGCCGCGGCCTGGTATGCGCTGTCGCGCATTTATATCAAGCCAGAATTTTCCCAGCGCAATGTCGCAGATGCCCAGCGCTATCTGGAAAAGGCGGCCGAAATGGGCTACCGGGTCGCCCAGCTTGAATGCGGCAACAATGCCTGGCGCGCACGCCGCGAAAACGAAAACAACGATGTGCGTGCTGTCTACTGGCTGCAGCAGGCGGCCGCCGGCGGCTGCCCCGACGCCGCGGGTGCCTTGCAAAAGATCGCCCCGCGCCTGTTCGATCCCGTGCATACCGAAACCGGGGCGCTGCTGGGCTGCGCGATCGACCTGTCGAACCATCCGCTGCTGGCCGCGCGCCTGGAACTGGCGGCACTGTTCAACCTCAGCCGCGCCGAGGCGCTGCTGGTCGACCTGCATGCAGCCGACCAGGGCCACTGCCTGGTAATCGACATCCGCGCCAGCTACGGACGCAGCAAGCGGCGCCTGGTCATGATCGCCACGGCGCACGAGCGCCAGGCGCTGGACCGCATCGTCGCCCTGTTCGACAACATCGATTGCGGCCCGGGTGGACCGGAAGGCAATTACCGCCAGCGCCTGTACCGGCTGCGCACTGTCGTGACCGAAGCCGGGCCGGGTCTGAAACCGGGCGGGCCCGGTGCGCGGCGGGCCAATGCTTCCTTCGGCATGGCGGCTTGAGCGCCTGTCCCGGCAGGTCCGGAGCGCTCGAGCTTCAGATGTCGATTTCGCCTTCGAACACCGTCACGGCCGGGCCGCTCAGGTAAACCGGTTTGCCTTCGCCGGCCCACGCAATCGATAATTCGCCGCCGCGCGCCGAGACCCGTACCGGCGAATCCAGCACACCGCGCCGAATGCCGGCCACGACCGCCGCGCAGGCGCCGGTGCCGCACGCCAGGGTTTCGCCGGCGCCGCGCTCGTACACCCGCAGCTTGATATGGCCGCGTGCAACGACTTGCATGAAGCCGGCATTCACGCGCTTCGGGAAGCGTGGGTGCTGCTCGATTTGCGGGCCGAGTTCGGCCACCGGCGCGGTGTCGACGTCGTCGACCACCTGCACCGCATGCGGATTGCCCATCGATACCGCCGATACCAGCACGGTGTGCGCGGCATCATTCAGTTTCAAGTCGAGCGGCCACAAGGTATCGCGGCCCTCGGGCTGTCCGGCCAGGCCCTTGCTGTCGAAAGGCACGGCGGCCGGTTCGAGCACCGGTGCGCCCATGTCGACCGTCACACTGCCGTCGGCTTCCAGGCGCGGTTCGATGATGCCGGCCATGGTCTGCACGCGGATGCTGCGCTTGTCCGTTAAACCCTTTTCGCTGACGAAGCGGACAAAGGCGCGCGAGCCATTGCCGCATTGCTCGACTTCGCCGCCATCGCTATTAAATATGCGGTAGCGGAAATCGCAGCCCGGTTCCGTCGGGCGTTCGACCACCAGGATCTGGTCGGCGCCGACGCCGAAGCGGCGGTCGCCCAGCTGGCGCCACTGCGCCGTGCTGAAATCGATGTCCTGGTTGATGGCGTCGATCACGACGAAGTCGTTGCCGGCGCCGTGCATTTTGGTGAACTTGAGTTTCATTTATTCGTCGTACAAGGAAGGTTCGCCTGGCGGGCGTGTCTTGAAGCGCTTGTGGGTCCAGAAGTATTCGCTCGGGGCTTCGCGCACGCGCTCCTCGATGAAGGCGTTCATGCGTCGCGTCGCTTCGACCATGTCGGTGCCGGGATAGTTTTCCCAGGCAGGATAGAAGCGCACGCGCCAGCCCTGGTAATTCGGCAGGAAGGTTGCCACCACCGGAATCACCTTGGCGCCGGTGGTCGCGGCAATGCGGCCGAGCGCGGTCAGCGTGGCGGCCGGCACACCGAAGAAGGGCACGAACTCGGCATCCTTTTCGCCGAAGTCCATGTCCGGCAGCATGAAGTAGGGCAGGCCGTCGCGCAGCGCGCGCAAGATCGGCTTGATGCCTTCCTTGCGCGTGACCAGGCGCACCGGGCCGTAGCGTTCGCGGCCATGACGCAGCAATTTATCGAAGGCCGCGTTCTTTTGCGGCACGTACATGCTGCACACGGGGATCACGCGCGAAGCGACACCGGCCACGTCCAGGCAGACGAAGTGCGGGCACAGCAAGATAGTCGGGCCGGCTTCCATCTCGGCCTGCGGCACGGCCGGCTCGACGTGGATCAGCTTGCGCACGCGCGCTTCCGGCGCCCACCACAGGATCGAACGCTCGAAGATGCTGCGCGAATAGCCACGGAAATGCTGGCGCGCGATCGCGTGGCGCTCTTTGTCGCTCAGTTCCGGCAGGCACAGGCGCAAATTCGTCAGCGCGATCCGGCGGCGCTTGCCGAGGATCAGGAACATCAAACTGCCGACCGCTTCGCCGAAACGTCCGAGGATGGGCAGCGGCAGCCAATGCAGCAGCCACAGGAATGCAATCAGGACCCTCATGCGACGGCCTCGGCTTGCGGCGCATCGACACCCTGCGGTTGTTTATAGCGGTTGTAGCTCCAGAAATATTGGGCCGGGGCACGCGCGATCAACTGTTCCATCGCGCGGTTGATGCTGGCCGCCTGCTCGGCCGGGCTGCCGGCCAGCTCGCCTTCGAAGGGCACGAAACGCACCACATAGCCGCGCCCCTGCAGCAAGCGCTCGGCGTACACCAGCAGGATGTCGGCCTTGCCCAGCTGGGCCAGCTTTGCGGGCAGCGTCATCGTGTACGCACTGCGGCCGAACCAGGGCGCCCAGGTGCCTTCGCCTTCCTGCGGCACCTGGTCGGGCAGCAGGCCGATCGGCTGGCCGCTCTTCAGGGTCTTGGCCAGGATGCGCACGCCGGACAGGTTCGCCGGCGCCAGGTGCAGGTTGTGGCGTGCACGCGCACCTTCGACCAGCGGCCGCAGGGCGTCCTTGCGCGGCGGGCGATACATGACTGTCAACGCAGTGTGCAGGGCAATTTGCTGGGCGGTCATCTCGAAGCAGCCCAAGTGTGGCGTCAGGAACACAATCCCGCGGCCGGCATCGAGCACGCGCTGGACCAGGTCCCAATTTTCAACAGTTGCATGACGTGCCACGCGTTCCGGCTTGCCGCACCACACGAAAGCCAGCTCGACGATGGCCTTGCCGGCTTCGGCGACGGCGGCGCGCCTATAGGCGCTGTACCCGGCCTGGGCCAGGTTTTCGTCGAGACGGCGGCGGTAAGAAGGAGAGAGCAGGTAGACCAGCCAGCCAAGGGCGGCGCCCAGCGCGTGCAGCATGCGCAGGGGAAAAATTGACAAGACTCTGAATAAAATAACTAGCATGCGTTTGATCGGGGTTGAGGACGAGACGGCCCCCTCCGCCAAAAATTTCTTAAAGGAGCGTAAAATACCACTTTACGCAGGATCCGCCGAGTTAATAGACAACTTGCGAAGCGGAATATAAATGTCGCTAAAGCGTCGCAGGCATGTTGCTGCGGCAGTTTTATGAACAGTAACAGGAGCCTTCATGTCCAACGATTACCTCTTTACTTCCGAATCCGTCTCGGAAGGCCACCCCGACAAAGTCGCCGACCAGATTTCGGACGCCATTCTCGACGCCATCCTCGAGCAGGATCCGCGCGCCCGCGTCGCCGCCGAAACGCTGTGCAATACCGGCCTTGTCGTGCTGGCGGGTGAAATCACGACCCACGCCAACGTCGATTATATCGGCGTGGCACGCAACACCATCAAGCGCATAGGCTACGACAACACCGACTTCGGCATCGATTACAAAGGCTGCGCCGTCATGGTCTGCTACGACAAGCAGTCGCCGGACATCGCCCAGGGCGTCGACGAAGGCGCGGGCCTCGACCTCGACCAGGGCGCCGGCGACCAGGGCCTGATGTTCGGCTACGCCTGCGACGAAACCGCCGAGCTGATGCCGGCCGCCATCCATTACGCCCACCGCCTGGTCGAGCGCCAGTCGCAGCTGCGCAAGGACGGCCGCCTGCCATGGCTGCGTCCGGACGCCAAGTCGCAGGTCACCCTGCGCTACGTCGACGGCCGCCCGGTCGCGGTCGACACCGTGGTCCTCTCGACCCAGCACCACCCGGACGTTACCCACTCGCAGATCGAGGAAGCGGTGATCGAGGAAATCATCAAGCCGATCCTGCCGCGCGAGTGGCTGCAGGGCACCAAGTACCTGGTCAACCCGACCGGCCGCTTTGTCATCGGCGGCCCGCAGGGCGACTGCGGCCTGACCGGCCGCAAGATCATCGTCGACACCTACGGCGGCGCAGCCCCGCACGGCGGCGGCGCGTTCTCGGGCAAGGACCCGTCGAAGGTCGACCGCTCGGCTGCCTACGCCGCCCGCTACGTGGCGAAGAACATCGTCGCCGCCGGCCTGGCGCGCCAGTGCCAGGTGCAGGTCAGCTACGCTATCGGCGTGGCGCGTCCGATCAACATCACCGTGTACACCGAAGGCACCGGCGTGATCTCCGATGAGAAGATCGCCAAGCTGGTCATGGAGCACTTCGACCTGCGTCCGAAAGGCATCGTGCAGATGCTCGACCTGCTGCGCCCGATCTACCAGAAAAGCGCCGCCTACGGCCACTTCGGCCGCGAAGAGCCGGAGTTCAGCTGGGAGCGTACCGACAAGGCGGCGCTGCTGCGCGCGGAAGCCGGCCTGTCGTAATTGGTAGGGTGGGTTCTTTGAACCCACCATTTCCTGCAAGGCCAAGGGCTGGTGGGTTCGAGAACCCACCCTACGTCTCTTCGGTAATGTCCGAATGGTCACGGTGCCACCCTACGACACCCGCCGCATGACCATGTTGCACCCGCAGCAAATCAGGCACCGCTGAGGTTCCTTAAACCGCCATCCGTGCTAAACTACCCCGTTCCGAGGAGCGTTGCGACGAAAAGATTCCTTTTCGCCAGGCTCGGACATCAACACCGCGCTCACGTTACTTTTTTCTAAACATTGAAAGGAGGGCGTGATGAGCGCCGTACTGAAAGACACCCAAGACTTCCTCGTTGCAGACATCTCCCTGGCCAGCTGGGGCGAGAAGGAAATCCGTATCGCCGAAACCGAAATGCCGGGCCTGATGGCGATCCGCGAGGAATACGCCGCAACCCAGCCCCTGAAGGGCGCGCGCATTGCCGGTTCCCTGCACATGACCATCCAGACCGCCGTGCTGATCCGCACGCTGGAAGCCCTCGGCGCGCAAGTGCGCTGGGCATCGTGCAACATCTACTCGACCCAGGACCACGCCGCCGCCGCCATCGCTTCGGTTGGCACGCCTGTGTTCGCCATCAAGGGCGAAACCCTGGACGAATACTGGGAATACACCCACCGCATCTTCGAGTGGCCAGGCGACAACCACGCCAACATGATCCTCGACGACGGCGGCGACGCGACCCTGCTGCTGCACCTGGGCACCCGCGACGAAAAAGACATCTCCGCGCTGGCCAACCCAGGCTCGGAAGAAGAAATCTGCCTGTTCAACGCGATCAAGGGCCGTCTGGCCAAAGACCCGACCTGGTACTCGAAGCGCCTGCCATGCATCCTGGGCGTGACCGAAGAAACCACCACCGGCGTGCACCGCCTGTACCAGATGCACCAGGAAGGTAAACTCGCCTTCCCGGCGATCAACGTCAACGACTCCGTCACCAAGTCGAAGTTCGACAACCTGTACGGTTGCCGCGAATCGCTGGTCGACGGCATCAAGCGCGCCACCGACGTGATGGTTGCCGGCAAGGTTGCCGTCATCGCCGGCTATGGTGACGTCGGCAAGGGCTCGGCCCAGGCCATGCGCGCCCTGTCGGCGCAAGTGTGGGTCACCGAAATCGACCCGATCTGCGCACTGCAGGCGGCGATGGAAGGCTACCGTGTCGTGACCATGGATTACGCCGCCGAACACGGCGACATTTTTGTCACCTGCACCGGCAACTACCACGTCATCACCGAAGAGCACATGCTCAAGATGAAGGACCAGGCGATCGTCTGCAACATCGGTCACTTCGACAACGAAATCGAAGTCGCCGCGCTCAAGAAATATGAGTGGGAAAACATCAAGCCGCAGGTCGACCACGTGATCTTCCCGTCGGGCCGCCGCATCATCCTGTTGGCCGAAGGCCGCCTGGTGAATCTCGGCTGCGGTACCGGTCACCCGTCGTACGTGATGAGCTCGTCGTTCGCGAACCAGACCATCGCCCAGATCGAGCTGTTCGCCAACACCGACAAGTACCCGGTCGGCGTCTACACGCTGCCGAAGCACCTGGACGAAAAGGTCGCACGCCTGCAGCTGAAGAAGCTGAACGCCCAGCTGACCACGCTGACCGCTGAACAGGCCGCCTACATCTCGGTGAGCCAGGACGGCCCATACAAGCCGGATCACTACCGCTATTAATGTCCCGGCGGTAAAGCGGGCGCCGTGGGCGCCCGAACATGGATAGGTACGCTTGTCCATGGCGGATCATGCCCTCGTCACATTGCAGTGGCATGATCCGTGTTTTCTACCCAACAACAAGAAACGCACCACGAAAGAAGTTGAACATGCGCCTGCTCCTGACCTGGCTGATCAACGCTGCCGCGCTGATGGCCTTGCCTTACCTGATGCACTCCGTCGCCGTCAGCAATGTCGGCACCGCCCTGATCGCCGCGCTGGTGCTGGGCCTGGTCAACACGCTGATCCGGCCCGTGCTGGTATTGTTGACTTTGCCTGTCACGCTGCTGTCGATGGGCCTGTTTATCCTGGTCATCAATGCCTTGCTGTTCTGGCTGGTGTCGCACTGGGTGAGCGGTTTCGAGGTGGCGGGTTTCTGGTCGGCCTTCCTGGCGGCTATTTTGTACAGCATCATTTCGTGGGCGCTTTCCACCTTGCTCCTGAAAGACGATGGAAACTCATAATTTCAGCATCGAGTTCTTCCCGCCCAAGACCCCCGAGGGCGTGGAAAAACTGCGCGTCACGCGCCGCAAGCTGGCCGAACTGAACCCGACCTATTTCTCGGTCACCTTCGGCGCCGGCGGCACC
>DAMABW010000057.1:0-16131 GCA_031999925.1 Massilia sp.
AAGCGTTCGAGGGCGGCAGCGCCCAGGCCCGCCGGCAGGTCGCCCTTGCGCTCGGCTTCCGCCAGGATCTGGCCTGCCTTGTTGCGCGCCGCTTCCAGGGTCGGTTCCTCGACCATGGCGGCAAACAGTGCCCGGTTCATGCTGCGGTCCTTCTCGATGGCCGCTTCCGGCACGCCGCGCGCACGGGCCAGCAGCGCATGCTGCTCGACCAGCAGGCGGTCGCCGCGCACCCCCGGCCCGGCCAGCATCACCACGAAGGCAATGCCGGGGTCGCGCGAGGCCAGCAGCGGCGCGACCAGGCCGCCTTCCGAGTGGCCGATCACGCCGATGCGCTTGCCGTCGACCTCGGCACGGCTGCGCAGGAAGCGCAGGGTCGCTTCGGCATCGGCGGCCAGGTCGCGCGTGGTCGCTTCCTTCAGCTTGCCGTTCGACTTGCCGACGCCGCGCTTGTCGTAGCGCAGCACGGCGATGCCCTGGCGGCTCAGGTGGTCGGCCAGCACCAGCAGGGGCTTGTGGCCGAAGACGCTGCCGTCGCGGTCGATGGAACCGGAACCGTGCACCAGCACCACGGCGGGGAAGGGCCCCTTGCCCTGCGGGACGGTAAGGGTGCCGGCCAGCTTCACCCCGGCGGCGGCGTTGTCGAAGGCGACCTCGGTACTGGCGTAGGTGGCAGGGCGGGCGGCAATCGCTTCTTCCTGCGGGCGCTTCGGCTTGGCCGCTTCCTCGGTGGTGCGCTTCAGGTTCAGCGGCGCGGTGCGGCCCTGGGTCCAGGTGCCGGTCCAGGCTTGCTGCTGTTCGTTCCAGGTGGCGGCGTAGCTGGCGCGCAGTTTGTTCAGCGCGAAGCCGATCCGGTCGGGCGTGACGCTCACATCGTCGACCTTGGTGACCAGGTTCTGCGCCGGCACCGACATGGTCGCTTCCCACTTGCCGTTGGCGGTCTTGTCGAACTTGACGGTGACTTGCAGGGAGTTGGCGATGCTGCCGGTCCAAATGCCCTGGGCGTCTTCGGCATGTGCGGCGCTGTTGGCCATGACAATCACTGCTGCCAGGCTGGAGAGGATGGTTTTCATGAGAAGGTCGCGTGGTTGGGATGAACGCGACTGTAGCGGCATGTGCCGCCGTCCCTGGGCACGGTGCGGCGAAGCGCGGGTTTTCTGTCATGAAAACCAGCGCCAGGGGCATGAATGATTCAGGCCAGAGGCTGTGCGGCGAGGCCGGAAAAATCGTGGCTGCCGGCGGCGTCGAGCGAAGGTGACGCCAGGCGCCGGCTCGCCCCGCCCAGGGCGCCCAGGATCAGGTCCACGGTCTGCGCCGGCTGGTCCCAGTGCGGGAAGTGGCCGCAGCGTTCGAACCAGTGCAGTTGCGCATCCGGGAAGGCGGCCAGCGCACGCCGCGCCTGGCGCGGGAAGCAGACCCGGTCGCGGCGTCCCCAGCCGATGACCAGCGAGTGCGCGATGCTGCCGCGCGGCGCGCCTTGCTGTTCTTCGCCGTAGGCGAGCTGGGCCAGCAATTCGTCAAACGCTGGCGAGGCCACGTAGCTGCACAGCTCATCGCTGACGATGCCGGGCGCCAGCCTGGTCGGCCGCGCCGAAAACTGCGCCAGCAGCAGGGAGCGTGTGACCGGATTCGCGCACAGGGCGGGCAGCGCCGGACGCAGCAGGCGCAGCAGCCGGATCGACAGCCAGATCGAACTGAAGAAGGCATGCCGCTCCCATCCCTGCCAGAAGCCGCCGGGATTGAGCGACACCACGCCGCCGACGATGCCGCCGCGCCGCGCCAGTTCGAGCACCAGGCGCGCGCCCATCGAGCTGCCGACGGCGTCGATGCCCTGCAAACCGTGGGCGTGGACGAAGCCTGTGACCGCGTCTGCCAGCGTGCGGATCGAGGTTTCGCCCTGCAGGCGCGGGGTCTTGCCAAAGCCGGGCAGGTCGAGCGCGATGATTTCGCGGCGCGCGGCCAGGTCGTCCAGGATCGGGTTCCAGCTTTGGCCATGGCCTCCCAGGCCATGGATCAGCAGCAGCGGTTTGCCGCTGCCGCAACGGACATGGTGCATCGTCGAACTCCTTTCCAGCCGCTTGGGATACAGCCGGCCATGCCTGCCAGCGTAGCCGAGCCGGAGCGTGCGCCGCGTTCGTTAGGGATGAGCAATAGTTCAGCCTGTTTGCACGGCAGCCGGCTTCGCCGCGCGGCGGCAGCGCTCCGAACAATACTTGACCTGTTCCCAATCGCGTTCCCACTTCTTGCGCCAGCTGAAAGGCAGGCCGCAGTGCGCGCACAGCTTGGAAGGCAGGTCGGATTTCTTGCGCATCTTCATAATGCCGATTGTACGGACTTGCAGGGCTGTCGTGCCGCTGCGCAGGTCGACCCTGTTCCGTTAGATGCCTTTCCGACAAGAATATTTGTCCAAAGTTATAATCAAACGATCGGCGGCACCGTCCTACCCTGAAGGAATTCCATGCGTTTGAGATCGGTACAGTTAGCGATGCGCTTCATCGTTCCCCTGGCAGTCGTATTGGCCCTGTTCGGCTATTTTGCGATTCCGTGGATGGAGAGCTTCACCGTACGTTGGTTCGTACGCGACCTGGACACGCGTTCGCAATTCGTGTCGAGCACGCTGCAACAGCCCCTGCTCAGCTATCTTGAAGAAAAATCGCCACGGCGCATCAACGAGATGTTCAACCGCGCCGTCCAGGACGAGCGCCTGTATGCGCTCGGCTTCTGCGATACCGACGGCAAGCTCCTCTACAAGACGAATACCTACCCGCTGTCCCTGGCTTGCTGGCAAAACCAGGACAGCGAAGGCAAGACCAACCCCGTGGTGCGCCTGCCCCAGGGGCCGGTGCACGTGTCGTCGAAAGAACTGGTGCAGGACGGCGTGGGCGTCGGCCGCCTGGTGCTGGTGCACGACATGAGCTTCATCGAGCGCCGCAGCGAAGACACCAAGAAATACATCACCGGCCTGTTCGCGGCGCTGGCCTGCATCATCTCGCTGATCACCGTGCTGGTCGCCCAGCTGAGCTGGCGCGGTTGGATGAACGGCGTGCGCGCCATGCTGCGCGGCGAACTTCTGCCGCAATCGACGCACGCCACCCCACCGGAAATGGCGCCGCTGGCGAGCGACCTGCGCGCCTTGCTCTACGAGTACAACCGCGACCAGCCCGGCGCCGCCGGCAACGGCCAGGCCTGGGACGCCGATACGCTCAAATCCCTGCTGCGGCGCGAACTGGCCGGCGACGAGATCCTGGTGGTGTCGAACCGCGAGCCCTACATCCACGTGGCCACGCCCGAGGGCGTGCAGGTGCAGCGCCCGGCCAGCGGCCTGGTGACTGCCGTGGAAGCGGTGATGCGCGCCTGCTCCGGCACCTGGATCGCGCACGGCGCCGGCTCGGCCGACCGCGCCACCGTCGACCGCAACGACCACGTGCCGGTGCCGCCGGAGAACCCCAGCTATACGCTGCGCCGGGTCTGGCTGTCGAAGGAAGAAGAGCAGGGCTATTACTATGGCTTCGCCAACGAGGGCCTGTGGCCGCTGTGCCATATCGCCCACGTGCGCCCGGTGTTCCGCTCCTCGGACTGGGAAGAGTACGTGAAGGTGAACCAGCGTTTCGCCGACGCCGTGATCCGCGAGGCGCATTCCGACAACCCGGTGGTGCTGATCCAGGATTACCACTTCGCCCTGCTGCCGCGCATGGTGCGTGCGGTCTTGCCGAAGGCGACCATCATCACCTTCTGGCACATTCCCTGGCCGAACCCGGAATCCTTCGGCATCTGCCCGTGGCGCGAGGAGATCCTCGACGGCATGCTGGGCAGCACCATCCTCGGCTTCCACACACCTTTCCACCGCAAGAACTTCCTCGACACGGTCGACCGCTACCTGGAAACCCGGATCGAGACCGAGGCCTCGACCGTCAGCTACGGCAACCAGCTGACCCAGGTCGAGCACTATCCGATCTCGATCGCCTGGCCCGAACCGGTGCCGGGCGAACCCGACGCCGCCGCCAGCCATGCGCAGATCCGCCACGCGCTGGGCCTGCCCGACGACCACCTGCTCGGCATCGGCGTCGACCGCCTCGACTACACCAAGGGCATCGTCGAGCGCTTCCAGGCGGTCGAGCGCATGCTCGAACTGCATCCGCACATGGTGGGGCGCTTTACCTTCGTGCAGATCGCGGCGCCCACCCGTTCCTCGCTCGACGAGTACCAGAACTTCGAGGCGCGCGTGCGCGGCCTGGCCCAGCGCATCAACCAGCGCTTCTCGCGCGACAGCTACGTGCCGATCATCCTGAAGGCCGAGCACCACGGCCAGGACCAGCTGCGCCCTTACTTCCGCGCCGCCCAGGTCTGCAGCGTGACCAGCCTGCACGACGGCATGAACCTGGTGGCCAAGGAATTCATCGCGGCCCGCGACGACGAGCAGGGCGTGCTGGTCCTGAGCCAGTTCACCGGCGCCGCGCGCGAGCTGCACGAGGCGCTGATCGTCAATCCTTACCACATCGAGCAGGGCGCAGAAGCCCTGTACCGGGCGCTGACCATGCCGGCCGACGAACAGGGCGAACGCATGCGCAGCATGCGGCGCCGGGTGCGCGACTTCAACGTCTACCGCTGGGCCGGACGGATGCTGATGGATGCGGCGCGCCTGCGCCAGCGCGAGCGCGTGATGTCGCGCATCGGCTCGCTCAGCCAGGACAAGTTCAAGAGGACGGCGCCATGAGCACGAACGACAGCGCCCTCGACCTGCTGGCCGCGCCCGACTGCGCGCTCTTTCTCGACTTCGATGGCACCCTGGTCGACATCGCCGCCCGACCCGACCAGGTGATCGTGCTGCCCGAGATGCTGGCGGCGCTGGCCGCCCTGCAGGAGCGGCTCGGCGGCCGGGTGGCCGTGGTGTCGGGGCGGCCGGTGGCCGAACTCGACGCCCTGCTAGCGCCCCTGCGCCTGCCCGCCGCCGGCGTGCACGGCATGGAAAGGCGCGGCGCCGACGGCGCATTGCGGCGCCTGCCGCCGCCCGATTTCGACGCCGTGCGCAGCGCGGCACAGGCCCTGGCCGCGCGCCATCCCGGCTTGTGGGTCGAGGAAAAACATGGCGCGCTGGCCCTGCATTACCGCCAGGCGCCGCAGCTGCAGGAAGTCTGCCGTGCGGCGCTGCACGAGGCCATCCGCTACAGTCCTGAACTGCTCCTGATGGAGGGCAAGATGATCATCGAGGTCAAGGCAGCCGGTATCGGCAAGGGCACCGCGATCCGCGATTTCCTGGCCGAGGCGCCTTTCGCCGGCCACCGCGCGGTGTTCGCCGGCGACGACACCACCGACGAGGCGGGCTTCGATTACGTACAGGGCATCGGCGGCGCCGGCATCAAGGTGGGTGCGGGGCCGAGCGTGGCGCATCACCGCATCGCGTCGGCGCAAGACCTGCGCGCGGCGCTGGCACGGGCCGCCGCCATGCCCGTCACTGGAAAGGAAGCGACATGAACGATGTATCCAGCAAGCCGGCCACGCCCGGACTAAGCGCAGGACTAGACGCAACCCAGGGCTCGCTCGAATGCGGTGTGGTTGGCAATTGCGCCTTCAGCGCCATGATCGACCGCATGGGCAGCGTGGTCTGGTCCTGCCTGCCGCGCTTCGACGGCGACCCCGTGTTCAACGCCTTGCTCGATCCGGGCGAGAACGGCAGTTTGTGGCGTTTCGAGATCGACGGGTTTTCCTACGGCGAGCAGGAGTACGAGGCGAATACGGCCGTGCTGCGCACGCGCCTGTTCGATGGCGCCGGCAACGGCATCGAGATCACCGACTTCGCACCGCGCTTCCTGAGCCGCGACCGCATGTTCCGGCCGCTGATGCTGGTGCGCCGCGTGCGCCCGATCGGCAGCGGCGTGCGCATGCGCGTGGTGCTGCGCCCGCGCTTCGAATACGGCGTCAAGCCGCCGCAAATCACCCAGGGCAGCCACCACATCCGCTACGTCGGCCCGGCCCAGACCCTGCGCCTGAACACCGATGCCTCGCTCAGCCACGTGCTGGCCGAAACCTTCTTCGTGCTCGACCGCCCGATGAACTTCATGCTCGGCCCCGACGAAACCCTGGCCGAGGGCATCGAGGACACCGCCCACCGCTTCGAGAAAGAAACGGTCGGCTACTGGCGCACCTGGTCGCGCCGCCTGGCCCTGCCGCTCGAATGGCAGGACGTGGTGATCCGCGCCGCGATCACCCTCAAATTGTCGCTGTTCGAAGACACCGGCGCCATCATCGCCGCCATGACCACCAGCATCCCGGAAGCGCCGGGGAGCGGGCGTAACTGGGACTACCGCTTCTGCTGGCTGCGCGACGCCTTCTTCGTCATCCGCGCCCTGAACAGCCTGTCGGAAGTGGGCACCATGGAAGACTACCTGCGCTGGCTGGGCAATGTGGTGGCGCGCGCCAAGGGCGGCCACATCCAGCCGCTGTACGGGATCGGGCTGGAGGAGCAATTGCCCGAATCGATACTCGAACACTTGCCCGGCTACCGCAACAACGGGCCTGTGCGGGTGGGCAACCAGGCGCAGGAACATTTCCAGCACGACGTGTACGGCAACATCGTGCTCGGTGCAGCCCAGGCCTTTTTCGACCACCGTTTGTTCCGGCGCGCCGGGCTGGCCGAGTTCCGCCAGCTCGAAGCGGTGGGCGAGCAGGCCTTCCGCCTGCATGCGGAACCCGATGCCGGCATGTGGGAACTACGCACCCGGGCGCGCGTGCACACCTCGTCGGTGCTGATGAACTGGGCCGCCTGCGACCGCCTGGCCAAGATCGCCGACAAGCTGGCGCTGCCGGACCGCGCCGCCTACTGGAGCGAACGTGCGGAAATGATCCGCGAGCGCCTGCTGCGCGAGGCCTGGAGCGAGGAACGACAGGCCTTTGCCGAAAGCCTGGGCGGGCGCGACCTCGATGCCAGCGTGCTGCTGATGGCCGAGATCAATTTCATCGATCCGAAGGACCCGCGTTTCGTCGCCACCGTCGATGCGCTGGAGCGCTCGCTGTGCGACGGTCCCTACATGCGCCGCTACGAAGCACCCGACGACTTCGGCAAGCCGGAAACCGCCTTCAATATCTGCACCTTCTGGCGCATCGACGCGCTGGCGCGCATCGGCCGGGTAGAGGAAGCGCGCGAAGTCTTCGAAGCGATGCTGGCGGCGCGCAACCACCTCGGCCTGCTGTCCGAAGACACCCATCCGATTACCGGCGAGATGTGGGGAAATTTCCCGCAGACCTATTCGATGGTGGGCTTGATCAATTGCGCGATGCGCTTGTCGGCGCCGTGGAATAGCGTGGTGTAGGCCAAGCCACGGGCGCTGCGGCTCAATTGCTTGCGGCCAGCTGCTCCGCTGCGATGCGCTGCAATGCGCCGGCGGTTTCGGCTTCGATGCCGAGTTCGCGTGCGATCGGCTCTTCGGCGCCGAGCGTGCGCGGATCGCGTCCTGTCACGTGGCCGAAGATGGTCAACGCTTCCAGGTAGTAGCCATGGGCGCTGCCATGGTAGGCATCCGGCGCCCATAAATTTACCTGGCCTTCACTGATGCCGTCGTAGGGATTGGGGTCGGCCAGACCGCCCGCGATGGCGCGGTTCCAGGCTTCCCCGACCGGGATCACGCCGCCGGCCAGCTTGTTCGCGGCTGCCGCGCTGTCATAGCCCTGGCGCACATCCAGCGCCATGCGCTCGATCGGTTTGCCGTACCAGGCGCCGCCCGGCTTCCAGGTCTGGTCGGCGCGCGACCAGGTGGACACCAGGCGGATGTCGACCGTCGGATTCTGTGCGCGAAAAGCTTGCGCCAGCAGGCCGGTGTACTTGACGAGGGTAGCCGGATTGCCGGGCTTGGCCGAGTCGAGCGTGCTATAGCTCTGCAGCAGAACCACATCATAGGGCTTGGCGATGACGGCGAGCTTCTTGTCGTAGTGGGCGTTGAGACCGGCACCGGGAATGGTTTCCAGGCTGACGTCGTAGTGCAGGCCGGCCTGCACGGTCATCGCCTTGAACAGCGCCGGCACGCCGCCGATCCCTTCGCCGTTCAGGTCGGTCACGGTGCCGGGGCGGAAGAACTTGACCAGCGGCTCGGGGGCGCCGGCCGGATCGCCGTAGATGAAGCTGTTGCCCACAAAAAGGATCTTGGAGGGCGGCGACGGTACCGAATCGGGCTGCGGGGAACTCGAACAGCCCAGTGCCAGCATGGCGAACAGGGCGGCGCCGCAGGGACGCAAGGCGGAAAGAAGACGCATGGTTTTTTACCCGATGTGGCGCCGGCCCGGAGCAAGGCCGCCTGGCCGAAATGGTCGATACGCCGAGTCTGCAGTCGCTTCTGGAGTGCGTCAAGGAAATACTTGATGCGCAGGTTCGTGCCCTATATCACTTGCTCATTGAAAACCGCTTAGGTACAGCGCAAACGCCAGCGAGAAACCCGGCCGTGCTTCCCCCATGCGCGCCGATTGCGGCGCATAGTCGAGCCCCGCTGCCCGGCATCGCCGTGATGACGGGTCGGGCGATTTACCTTACATGGGAGACGGGGATGCGTTCAGGGCGAGGAAAAGACGTGCCGGCTGGCGGCGCCGTGTGGAGACTGGGAAATCTGCCGCGCAGGGCGGGGCTGCTGCTTGCATCGGTCATGTGGGGCGCCGCCGGCATCGTGCTGGCGCAGCCGCTGCCGGCGCCGGCTTACGCCGATGGCGCAGGTCCGCAGGCAAGCTACCGGGTGATCAATCTCGGCCCCGGATCGATTGCCGCCTACCCGCACATCAACGCCGCCGGACAAGTCGCCTTTTCGATGGTCAGCGGCGGCCGCGCGGCCGGCTTCTTCTTTGACGGCGCCGCGGTCAGGGAGATCTCGCCCGGCGCAGGCAACGTGTATGTCGCCGGCCTGAACGATGCGGGGCAGGTGGCCGGCACCGCGCTGAACGCGCATGGCCGCGAGAACGCCTTTGTCTGGAGCGTTGGCAGCGGCATGGTCGGCATCCACGGCGGCAATGGCCGTTCGCATGGCACGGCGATCAGCCAGCGCGGCGTCGTCACCGGCGCCTTCAGCGACGACCCGGACGGCCCGACGCGGCCCTTCCGCTGGAGTGCCGCCGGCGGCATGGAAGACCTGGGCCTGGCGCCCGGTTTGCCCTGGCCATCCACCGGCAAGGCGCTGGGCGACGCCGGCCTGATCGCCGGCGTGGCCACCATCGATGACGAGCAGACGCACGCCATCGCCTGGACGCGGGCCGGCGGCACGGTCGCCATCGACACCCTGGGCAGCGTCGAGTCGGAGGTGGTGGCGGTTGGAACGGGCGGCGAAGTGGCGGGCAACCGCCTCGCCTCGTACGAGGATGGCGGCGACCGTCCTTTCCTGTGGACGCGTGCTGCCGGCATGGTGGACCTCGGCACCGGGCGCGGCATTTCGGCGTGGGTGAATGCGATGTCGCCCGGCCTGCACATCGCCGGCGGCATCGGCTATCCGGATGGCCGCCAGCGCGCCATGTCGTGGACACGCGGCGGCGGCATGCGCGAACTGGGCACGCTGGGCGGCAGGACCTCGGTCGCGCGCAGCGTGAATGGCAAGGGGCAGGTCGTCGGCTTCGCCGAGAACCGGGCCGGCGCCATGCGCGCCTTTGTCTGGCGCGCCGGCAGCGGCATGCTTGACCTGAACGCGTCGCTGCGCCATGCGCCGCCCGGACTGGTGCTGGAGCATGCGATGGCGGTCAACGACAGCGGCGCCATTGTGGCGGGTTCGAATGCGGGGCTGGTGCTGCTCAGGCCAGACCACGGGCACGGCAACGCCATGCGCGGTCACCTGCTGGGCCCGGTCATGGCGGCGGCAACGGCGAGGCCGGGCGAGCAGTTGCAGGCGAAGATTGGTTTTGTCGACGACGACCATACCGGTACGCGCAGCATCAGCTGGTCCTGGGGCGATGGCAGCGGGCAGGCCGGCAAGCTGCGCGAAAGCGGCGGCGCCGGGACTGCCAGTGCCAGCCATGCCTACGCGTCGCCGGGCAGCTACGAGATCATCGTCAGGGTAGTCGACCGCGACGGTCGCAGCACGGCCGTCAGCCATCGGGTGGATGTCGCGGACGGTGTGGACGGCAAGCCGGTCTTGCCCGAAACGCGCAGACGGGAGACTGCTGTTAGAATTTTGCGGTAGTTTTCCGATACCCGTTTTCAGGAGTACGCCTATCCTCGCTTCCTTCATCAGAACAGCGATCAGCCGTCCCAGGCTGACGATCGCCATTGTCTTGTGCGTACTGGCCGCCCTGGCCGGTACCATGACCTACACAGGTTTCCTGGTCATCGGCGAGTTGGCCGGGCATCTCGGTACAAGCCGGTTCATGGCCGGCTTGCTGCTTGGCGCCTTGTTCGCCCGGTTTCCCTGGATTAGCAAGGGCAGGCTGCGCATCGTCGGCCTGTTACCTCAGCCTGTGCGTCGGCCACTCATCGTGAGCCTGCTCGTACTTTGCCTGGCAAGCTTCCTGCTGCGCGCGGAGTATGTGCAGGCAGTGTTCACGGGTTTGACCACGGCTTTCCTGCTTGCCTACCCCTGGTTGCGGAAAACCGTATTCGATCGCCTGCGTTCGTCGTTCACCAGGTTCACCCCGGGCCGACACGGGCGTCAAAGCGCCAACGACGACACGGTGATCGAAGGGGAATTCAGGGAAAGGAAAGAGTAGGGCGGTGCTCGCCTCTGGTGTGCCGGAAACCCGGTCACCAGACTCGCCATGCGGCACGAGGACGCCGGAAACAACAACGCCACCCGGAGGTGGCGTTTTGCTGAGCATCGCTGCTGGATTCTTGGTGGCCCGGGGCGGAATCGAACCACCGACACAAGGATTTTCAATCCTCTGCTCTACCAACTGAGCTACCAGGCCAAGGCGGCGAATTTTAGCACGAACTAGCCGTATGTCCATAGTTTCTTAAACACAAAGCATCATCCCGCCGCCACATGCTCGCGCCGCCAGCGCGCCGGCGACGTTCCGACCTCGCGCTTGAAGGCGCGCGCAAACGCCGCCTCCGATTCGTAGCCCACGTCCAGCGCCACCGAGGCCACCGGCGCCCGGCTCGAACGCAGCAGTCCCGCGGCCGCTTCCATGCGCCAGCGCGCCAGGTATTGCATCGGCGGCTGGCCCAGGAGGCGCAGGAAGCGCGCGCAGAACACCGAGCGCGACAGGCCGGCGGCGCGCGCCAGGTCGTCGATGGTCCAGGGCCGCGCCGGGGTGCGGTGGATCAGCGTCAGCGCCCGGCCCAGTTGCGGGTCGCGCAATCCGGCCAGCCAGCCGGTGCTGCCCGCCGGCAGGTGCTCCAGGTAGCGGCGCAGGGCGTCGATGAACATGGTTTCGCTGGCGCGCTCCAGCAACGCCGCCGCGCCCGGCTGGTTCTGTTCCACACGGGCGGCCAGCGCGGCCAGGTCGGTGCGCGCGCTGGCGCCGCTGGCCGGCAAATGCAGCAGGCGCGGCAGGGAGCCGAGCAGCGGGTTGAACGGATGGCGGTCGCAGCTGAGAAAGCCGCAGGTGACCCCGTTTTCGGCCGGTTCGGCTGGTTCGCCCCAGGTGATCTCGTACTGCGAGTGGAACACGATCGGAATCGGCTTCGGCGCGTCGCGGGTCGCTGCCACCCAGGCCGGGTCGATGCGTGCCGGCTGCTGTGACGGGTCGCTGGAGAGCACGTGGCCGTCGCCGTGCGGCAGGATGATGGTGTCGCCCGGCTGCAGGCGCACCGGCGCCAGGCCGGCCACCGTGGCCCAGCCGCTGCCGCGCGTGAGCACGTGGTATTCCATCACGTGCTCGGCGTCGGGGAAGAGCAGGCCGGCCAGGTCGCGCAGGGGCGGCGCTTCCACCGCCCAGTCCGCCGGCAAGCTGAGCTGGTAGAACACCGCGCCACGCAGGCGTACCGAGCGCAGCACATCGGACAGGGTGTCGATTCCCATCGTTCAGGACGCGCGGGCAAACCGGGACGACGCCGGAGCAAACCGCCGACCCGCATGCGCGCGATACTCGTTATCTTCATTCTCGAAGATGGGAGCATGCCACCATGGACAAATCAACGCAATCGAACCCCGCAGCACAGGTTCAGCCGCCGGTCCAGCCGGATTTCGCCGCCATCAAGACACGCCAGCAAGCCACCTGGGCCAGCGGCGACTTCGCCGTCATCGGCGTCACCCTGCAGATCGTCGGCGAAACCCTGGCCGAGGCGGCCGACATCCGCGCCGGCGAAACCGTGCTCGATGTGGCCGCCGGCAACGGCAACGCCAGCCTGGCCGCGGCGCACCGCTTCGCGCGCGTCACCTCGACCGATTACGTGCCGGCCCTGCTCGACAAGGGCCGCGCGCGTGCCGAGGCCGAAGGTTTGAGCATCGATTTCCGCGTCGCCGACGCCGAGGACTTGCCCTTCGCCGACGGCAGCTTCGACGTGGCCTTGTCGACCTTCGGCGTGATGTTCGCGCCCGACCACGCCAAGTCGTCGCGCGAATTGCTGCGCGTGGTGCGCGCAGGCGGGCGCATCGGGCTGGCGAGCTGGACGCCGGAAGGCATCGTCGGCCAGCTGTTCAAGACCATCGGCAAATACGTGCCGCCGCCCGCCGGGCTGCGTTCGCCGGCGATGTGGGGGACTGAGGATTACCTGCGCCAATTGTTCGGCGGCGGGGTGGGTGAGATCCGCGCAGTGCGCCGCAGCTATGTATTCCGCTATGCGTCGATTGCGCACTGGCTGCAGGTGTTCAAGGATTACTACGGACCGGTGCAAAAAGCCTTCGGCGCGCTCGACGCGGCAGGGCAGGCTGCCTTGCAAGCCGACATCACGCGCATGCTGGACAGTGCGAATACCGGCGGCGCGGCTTCGCTGGTGGTGCCCTCCGAGTACCTGGAGGCGGTGATCGTCAAGCGCAGCACATGACGCAGCACATGAAAAACGGGCGGCCAGCCTGCGCTGTCCGCCCGTCCATTTCTTTACGAAGAAAGAGAAACGCTTACCAGCCCATGTCCTTCAGCAGCGGCAGCGTCAGGTCCTTCGGCGGCACCAGGATGTTGGTGAGGTCGGCGTTGATGTTCGGCTCCATCAGCAGGTTCGGCGAAGCCGTCACGTCCCAGTGCGAGACCGACGAGCCGCTGGCCAGCGGATTCGGCGTGTACAGCAACGGACGGCCGCGCGCGTCGGCGCCGGCGATGCGGGTCGGGTCGGAGCCGAGGATGGCCGTGACCTGTCCCGGCTGGCCGCGCGTGCCGTAGCCCTTGGCCGCGGCCACCGCCGCTTTCAGCGCTTCGCCGTCGGCCTGGCTGACCCCGAACGACGGGATTGTAATGCTGCCGTCGGTGCCGCCCGGCAGCAGTGCGCCGGGGATGTTATTTGCCAGCACCACGCCGACCGCGCCCGCATCCTGCGCATTCTTGACCTTGATGGCGAAGGTGCAGCCGCCACGGCTGATGATCGGCACCTTGCCGCGCACCGCGGCCGCGTTCGCGTTGTCGAACGTGCTGCAGCCCGGGCCGAGTTCGCCGCTCTGGGTGGCGATGGTGGTCAGCGCGCCCAGCGTACCGGCCGGCGGCACCACGCCGAACGGCGAAGCGTTGAAGTCCATGGCAAGGCTGCCGCCCGCGGCCGGCGAGGTGGTCTTCAGCACCGGGATCGGACGCAGGATCGAGGCGCCGGCCACCGCGTTCGGGCCGATCCACGCCAGTTGCAGCGGGTTGATGGCGGAGAAGCGGCGCTCCGGCGCGGTCATGTTCAGCCAGGTCTTGCCGAGCGTGTTGTCGAACATGTGGCGTTCCCAGATGCTCGGCAGGCCGCCAGCGGCCACATAGCCGGAGCCGGCCGCGTTCAGGCGGTTGCCGGTCGAGGTCTGGACCGTCAGCACCGAGAAGCCCAGGCCGTGGCCGAGTTCGTGCAGCAGGGTGGTGGCGAAGTTCACCTGGCTGCCGGCATTGCCGTCCAGGCCCAGGTAGAAGCCACTGCCGTCCAGGCAGCCTGGTTTGCCGAGGTTGATGTTGAACTGGGTCTTGATGTCGACGTTGCCGTAGCCGCTGCCGTCGTCCGGATTGCCGGCGCTCAGGTTGGTGCCGGCCAGTTTGTTCGCCAGTGCCTGCGGATACCAGGTGCCGGCCACGGCACCCGGAAAATCGCGCCAGATGTTCCAGGCGCCGGCGCTGCCGAGGACGGCCGAGCTGCTGGTGCAGGTCAGGGCTTCCCAGCCGGCGCTGACGGTGATCGTGACATTGCTTTGCAGGTTGCGTTCCCAGATGTCGGCGACGTAGCGGTAGACGTTCAGGCGCTGCTGGCCGAGCGTGGTGCCCGGGTTGCCGCCGATGGGCGCCACCGGCGTGGTGTCGTTGAAGCCGACGCCGGCCGGGTCGCGGCTCTGGATATTGATGGTGGCTGCGTGGCTGGCCGCGCAGGCGAGCAGCGCGGCAGCGGCGATGAGCGAGCGGGAGAGATGACGCGAGTGGTGAACTGGGCGCATGGTTACTCCGTGACCGGGGTGAGGGTATGGACGTGGCCGGCCGCGGCAGCACTGTCGGCGGCGCCGTGGGAATCGAAGCACTGGCTTTCGAGCGAACCGTCGGGCTTACGCACCACCACCGAAGCGCTGATCATCTCGTCGGTCAGGCGCACGCCGGCGGCGCCGTTCGCGTTGAATTTCTGCAAAGTAGCCTGCGGCGCCTTGCGCATGGCGTTGACCTTGCCGGACTGTCGCAGGGTTTCCGCTTCGGCGGCGGTCGGGGCGCGCAGCTTGCCGGTCTCGGCGTCGCGCACGACGGTCAGGTTATCGTTCGATGGGGCGGGCGCGGCTTGCTGCGCGGCGGCCGGCAGGCTTGCCAGGCCCAAGAGGGCGAGGCCGAGCCCGGCGGCGCACGACAGGCGCAAGCGGGACATTACTTTCTGTGACATGACGATCTCCTGGTAGCAATGTGTTCCAGAACGACGAAGGGCCGCGTGTGTTTGGACGTCAGCCCGCAAGAAAAGATGTGCCGCGTCAGTTGCTGCGACGGCGGCGCGCGGCCGTCAGGGCAGCCAGGCCGCCGGCGAGGATCAGCATCGATGCCGGTTCCGGCACCGCGTTCACGGCCAGGGTGTCAACGCCGACGTAGTTGGCGGCATCGGCCGCACCGGTGTACTGCAGCGCGAAGCGCGCGGTCGAGCCGGCGCCCTGTGGGCCGATGTGGGCCTTGTACAGGGTCCATTCGCCGGTTGGAACCGTAAAGGCCGGTTCCAGGGTGAAATCGGTCAGCGAGGTGCTGCCGTTGCTGAAGCCGAAGGCGATCTGGTCGCTGTAGCCGGCGAGGGGATCGGCGCGCAGCCAGAACGACACGATCACGTTCATCGCGGTGGAAAACTCGGGCGTGATCAGCCAGCTCGACAGCTGGCCGCCGACTGGCGCGTTGTTGTAGTTGGAAGCGAGGTAGCTCTCGGCTGCGCCGCCTTGCGCCGGGAAGATGGTCTGGTCGCCCTGGTACCAGGCGGGGGTCAGGCCGCCGGGCGTGCCGGCGTTGTCGATGACCCAGCCTTTGCCGGCGAGGTCGCCGACATTGTCGAAACCTTCGTTGATCAATGCGCCGGCCTGGGCCGATGCTGCGACACCCGAGAATGCCAGGACCAGCAGTGCTTTCTTCATCATGTAGTGCGCCTCCAAAGTGGTGAACAGTGGGGCGGCGTCGAGATAGCGGCTTCGGCGCAACCCCCAGCTTGGCAACGGAAGCATTCCGTCGACGCCAGGGGCGTATGCATATTGCGTGCCACTCAGCCATGTCCTTGTTTTCGAAAGGAAAAATTACCAATACGAAAAAACATGTCATCAACTTGTCAAAATTCCCGACAGGTTGTGGGAGTGGTCTTACGTCCTAAGCCAGGGCACTGACCCAGTCGCGTAAACCATCGATGGCTTCTTCCTTCGACTTGGCCTCGATCTCGATCCAGGGCGCGCCGGCATACGACGAGGGCATGGTGGCGATCAGGTCGGCATGCTGGCGGTCGTTGAAACCTTCGCGCCCGTTCGAGATGTGCACCAGTTGGTGCGCCGGATCGGGCCAGGTCTCGCGCGCCTTGGCCAGCATCTCGGCCACGCTCGGGTGCTCGTAGCTGTCGAGCTTTTCGTGCACGATGTGGTGATGGGCGTCGAACACCATCGGCACGCCGGCGCGCTTGCAGATGGC
>DAMABW010000058.1:0-16062 GCA_031999925.1 Massilia sp.
AAGAATGAAGCCGGTGGCGCCGCTGCCCCAGCCGCCGCGCGACAAACGGGTGCGGCGCGGGCGGAACATCGAGCGCACCAGGGTAAAGCCGACCACCAGCAGCACGATGCCGACGATGCCGATCCCGCCGCCGCCATCGCCCTGGGGGGCGCGTGCGGCTTGTCCCTGTTGCTGCTGTGGCGCCGGAAACTTTTCTTGGTTCAGCAGGGTGGCGATGGCGCCGACGCCGGCGACCAGGCCTTCGTAATAATGCTCTTGCCGGAAGTGGGGCGCGATCGTGTCCTGCAGGATGCGCTTCGACTGGGCGTCGGTCAGCACGCCCTGCACGCCGCGCCCGGCCTCGATGCGCAGGCGGCGCAGGGAACTCGGGTTGTCGCGCGCCACCATCAGCAGCACGCCGTCGTCCACGCCCTTACGGCCCAGCTTCCAGGCATCGGCCACGCGGATGCCGAACTGCTCGATGGCTTCCGGCTCGGTGGATTTGACCAGCAGCACGGCGATCTGGCTGCCGGTCTTCGCTTCGTAGTCGGTCAGCACGGCTTCCAGGCGCCCATGCTGGTCGGCATCCAGCATGCCGGCCTCGTCGGTGACGTGGCCGGCCAGCGGCGGCACTTCCTTCAGCTGCGCCCGGGCCGACGTCGGCACCACTGTGGCCAGCATGGTTGCCAGCACGAACACCCAGAGCGTGCGCAGGACAGTCATCGCTGCGCCTTATTTGCCGAAGTCGACCGTTGGCGCGGTCGAGATCGCTTTTTCGTTCTCGACCGTGAACGAAGGCTTGGCGTCGTAGCCGAACATCATCGCCGTCAGGTTGGTCGGGAACTTGCGCACGGTGACGTTGTAGTCCTGGACCGAGGCGATGTAGCGCTGGCGCGCCACGGTAATGCGGTTTTCCGTGCCTTCCAGCTGCGATTGCAGGTCGCGGAAACTGGTGTCCGCTTTCAGGTCCGGATATTTCTCGGACACGGCCATCAGGCGCGACAGCGCACCAGACAGTTCACCCTGCACCTGCTGGAATTTCTGGAAGGCTTCCGGGTTGTTCAGCACTTCCGGCGTGATCTGGAAGCTGGTGGCGGCGGAACGGGCGCGGGTGACCGCTTCCAGCGTTTCGCGTTCGTGCGAGGCATAGCCTTTGACCGTGTTGACCAGGTTCGGGATCAGGTCGGCGCGGCGCTGGTACTGGTTGACCACCTCGCCCCAGGCGGCCTTGGTCGCTTCGTCCTTGGTCTGGAAATCGTTGTAGCCGCAGCCCGAGAGCAGGGAACCGGCCAGCAGGGCGCCGGCCAGCAGGCGCGCCCAGCGCGCAAGTAGGGAAGACGTCATCATGTGCTTGTCCATGGCGAGTTGTCGAATGAATAAAATATACCCCAAGAGGCGCTGCCCCGGTCGCACGGCCGGGCCGGCGCCCGCGACCGCTGCGGCGGCGACAGGTAAAATAGCGGGTTTGCATTGACACCGTGAGGAGGGGCTAGAGTGAATTTCATCAATAAACTGTCCGCAGCCTGGACCCGCAACGATTCGCTGCTGTGCGTGGGCCTGGACCCCGACCTGGCGCGTTTTCCTGAAGAACTGCGCGATGCACCGGACGGGATTGTCCGCTTCTGCAAGGCCATCATCGATGCCACGGCCGACCTGGCCTGCGCCTTCAAACCGCAGATCGCCTATTTCGCGGCGCTCGGCGCGGAAGTGCAGCTGGAAGAAATCTGCCGCTACCTGCGCGAGACCTATCCCCACATTCCGCTGATCCTCGATGCCAAGCGCGGCGACATCGGCGCCACCGCCCGCCAGTACGCGCGCGAAGCCTTCGACCGGTATGGCGCGGATGCGGTGACCGTCAACCCGTACATGGGCTTCGATTCGGTCGAGCCTTACATGGAATGGGCGGACCGCGGCGTGATCGTGCTGTGCCGGACCTCGAATGCGGGCGGCTCGGATCTGCAATTCCTAAATGTGGGCGGGCAGCCGTTGTACCAGCACGTGGCGCGCCTGGTGGCGGAGAAGTGGAATCGCAACGGGCAGTGCGCGCTGGTGGTGGGGGCAACCTTCCCGGAGGAGCTGGCGCAGGTGCGGGCGATTGTCGGCGACATGCCGCTGCTGGTGCCGGGTATTGGGGCGCAGGGCGGGGATGTGGCGGCGACCGTGCGTTCGGGGCGGACCGCCGGTGGGGCCGGGATGATGATCAATTCCTCGCGGGCAATTATGTATGCGAAGCCGGAAGCGGGCGAGGATTTCGCGGCGGCGGCGCGCATGGTGGCGCGCGAGACGCGGGATGAGATCAATCGGTATCGTGCATAAAGCCGATTGAAGGTGGTGGGGCTGTTGCCTGTTAAGGTATTGGCCCCTTGAGTCCGCGTGGGCACTCGTGCCCACGCGGACTCAAGGGGCCAATAACGCCACAGGCAACAGCCCCGATAACGCCAGCACACGCCAAACTCAATACCGCTCCGGCGCAATCATCTCCACGTAATCGTACAAAGCGCCCAGAACCTCCTGCGCCCGCTCATCCGCCGTCTCCGACAACGCATCGATCTCCCCAAACAACTGATCGACCGTCCGCGCATTCCCCGTTCCATCGAACAAGCGCGCCGCGCGGTGCTCTTCCCAACGCGCCATTTCTACTTCGTTCAAGGTCTCAGGGAAATTACGTGCACGGTAGCGGAACAGCAATTCGGTCAAGCGCTCGTCCTCGAACGCCGCCTGCATCGTCGCCAGCCGCGCCGGCGTTTCGCCGCGCATGGATTCGAGCTTGCGCCGGTCGTTGTTGCCGACAAACCCGCCGTACAAGTCCTCATCCACATCCGTCTCGTTCACCGACGAAGGCTTCTTGAACACCTCCGCCCACACCGCCGCCATCTCCGGCGCCTGCGCCGCCACCTGGGCATGCGCGCGGTGCTGTGCCACGTCGATGCCCCAGCGCTCGGCCATGGCCGGGCTCAGGGTTTTCAAATTCCCGACCAGCATCGGCGACTTGTTCAGGTGCACGCTCTTGATCGGCAGCCGCGTCACGCCCTCGGGCAAGTCGCTCGAACGCGTGAACATGCGCAGGCGGATCATCTCGACGTCCAGGCCAAACAGTTCCGACGGATCGTGACGGCAATCCCAGACCAGGATCTCGTTCTTGTTCGACGGATGCTGGGCCAGCGGCCACACCAGTCCCAGGCAACCCTGTTCCGCCGGGAACATGCCCGAGACGTGGAGGAAGGGCTGGCGCAGGGCCGGCTCCAGGTGCAGCCCCATCTCGGCAGCGACCCGGTCCTTGCGCCGCAGCTCCAGGCAGAAGTCGAACAATTTCGGCTGCTTGCTGCGGATCAGGCGCGCCAGGGCGATGGTGGCGCGCACGTCGGACAGCGCATCGTGCGCCGCTTCGTGGGCCAGGCCGTTCGCCGCCGTCAGGTGTTCCAGGCGGAAGCTCGGGCGGCCATCCTCGTGGCGCGGCCACTCGATGCCTTCCGGACGCAGCGCATAGGTCATGCGCACCACGTCGAGCAGGTCCCAGCGGCCGCAGCCGTTTTTCCACTCGCGCGCATACGGGTCGATCAGATTGCGCCAGAACAGGAAGCGCGTCACCTCGTCGTCGAAACGGATGGTGTTGTAGCCGACCCCGACCGTACCAGGCTCGCTGAAGACCGCTTCGACCTGGCGCGCGAACTCGTGCTCGGGCACGCCCAGTTCCAGGCATTGCTGGGGCGTGATGCCGGTGATCAGGCAGGACTGCGGGTCGGGCAGGTAATCGTTGGCCGGCCGGCAATAGAGCATGATCGGCTCGTCGATCTCGTTGAGCTCGGCATCGGTGCGGATCGCGGCGAACTGGGCCGGGCGGTCGCGGCGCGGCTGGGCGCCGAAGGTTTCGTAGTCGTGCCAGAGGAAGGTGTGGTTGCTCATCGAAGTCCAGGAAGATAACGCTGATGGAAGTGGTCCTCAGCGTGGCACGGAATTGTCGGGGCCAACTCCCGTTCCGTCAACCGTCCATGGACTCGATGGCTTATAAACTGACGCAGTTGCGGCCGGCTTCCTTGGCGCGATACAAGGCGGCGTCGGCCGCTTCGATGAGGGCGGTTTCGTCGGCGCCCGGGTCGAGCACGGCCACGCCGAAGCAGGCGGTCAGGTGCGGCATCGGCACGCGCATGTCGGGGAAGAGCACGGTCTCGCGCATCTTCTGGCACAGGCGGTTCGCGACCATGTGCGCCATCTCGGCACTGGTGTCGGGCAGCACGGCCATTAGTTCTTCGCCGCCATAGCGTACAGCAAAGTCCGACGGACGCAGGCCATCGCGGATGACGTTCGCCGCCGCGCACAGGGCGGCGTCGCCGACCAGGTGGCCATGGGTGTCGTTGAACTTCTTGAAGTTGTCGAGGTCGACCATGAGCAGGGCCAACGGGCTGCCCTGGGCACGGGCGCGGCCCACCAGTTTCGGCAGCATGTCGGCCAGCCAGGTGCGGTTGTACAGGCCGGTAAGGGTATCGTTCAGCGAGAGCTGGCGGTAGAACTCGCCCAGCTTCTGGCGCCGGCGCAGCAGGGCGTTCGCGGCGCGGATGCGGAAGGACAGTAGGCGCAGCAGGTTGCGCGCCACCGCGTTCGAATGGTCGATCAATTCCCAGGCCAGTTCGGATTCGATCACGAGCAGGGTGGTTTCTTCTACCGCGCGCACGGCGTCCAGGTTGACGGCATCGTCCAGCACCGATTGCTCGCCCACGCTTTCGCCCGGCAGGATGCGGTTGACGTTGCCGTCCGAGGTGCCGGCGTGGCTGTCGGTCTCGACTTCGAGCATGCCGCTGAGCACGATGTAGAGGCGGGCGCGGACCGTGTCTTCGATGAGTTCGCCTTCGGTGACGCGCACGATGTCGCACGCGGCGATCGAGCGTGCGGCCGCAGCCATGTCGGCTCCGCGAAACAATTGCAGGTCGTCGATTTTGTGACCCGACTGGCCAAACTTACCGATGTGTTTCAAGACTTTCCTCCGCGTGGTTGCTGGCGCAGTGTAAACCATAAGTTGCATGATAAACCATCATGCGTATCGGATCGGCTGGTGTTTCGGAAACATCGGTGTTCCAATAGCGGCCATGACTCCATCCGCCTCCCATTTCGTCGACGCCCTCGGCGTCCAACACCTGCCGGCGCCCGGCGCGCGCATCGTCTCGCTGGTCCCCTCGATTACCGAACTGCTGTGCGACCTCGGCCTGGCAGGGCAGGTGGTCGGGCGTACCGGTTTCTGCATCCATCCGGCCGAGATCGTAAAAACGATCCCGAAGATCGGCGGCACCAAGGACGTCAACATCGAGAAGATCCGCAAGCTGGCGCCGACCCACCTGGTGGTGAATATCGACGAGAACGAAAAGCCGACCGTCGAGGCCCTGGCGGAATGCGTGCCGCACATCGTCGTCACCCATCCGCTGGCGCCGCGCGACAACCTGGACCTGGCGCGCCTGCTGGGCGGCATCTTTGGCGCGAGCGAGAAGGCTGAGGCCTGGTGCGCCGCCTTCGAAGCCGAGTACGCGGCGCTGCGTGCCCAGGGAACCGGTCCGGCGCGCACGGTGCTGTACTGCATCTGGCAAGACCCGTGGATGAGCGTTTCCAGCGACACGTATATCGCGCGCATGCTGAGCGAGCTGGGCTGGAAAGTGCCGGCCCTGGGCGATGCACGCTATCCGCGCTTTTCCTGGTCGAGCGAACTGGTCGACGGACTCGACGCGGTGCTGCTGTCGACCGAACCCTACCGCTTCACGCAGGCGCACGCGGACGCGCTCGAGAAGCAGCTCGGCATCCCGGTGTTCCTGGTCGATGGGGAAATGATGTCCTGGTATGGCAGCCGGGCCTTGCCCGGACTGCGTTACCTGCGCGAAGTGCGCGCGATGGTCGAGGGGACCGAACCGGGCTGATCTCAGCCCGATTGGATCAGGAAGCGACTCAGACGCCGCTGGTCAGGTTCTTGTCGGACAGGATGTCCACGGCGTCGTCGACTGGCGGCGCCTCGTGGCGGCCCTTGTCGTTCAGGCGGCCGATGGCGCTGTCGAGCGCGCGCTTGAGTTTGCCGCCGGCGTTCGAGATCGCCTGGTGCAGGTTGACCGCGTGCTCCTTGACGACCACGGGTGCGTAGCCGGCGACGCGTGCTTCCATCATGCAGTAGTTGCCGCCGTCCAGTTGCTTTTGGCTGTTTTCGTTGCTCAGGTGGACGTCGACGCGGTTGACGTGATCGCTGAAGCGGCCGATCGAGGACTGGACCACGCTTTCCACGTGTTCGTCCAGGCCCTGGTGTTTTTCGATGGTGTGGTCGGTGTTGACATTGATTTGCATAGTTGGCTCCATATTCACAAGTCCTGGAGCCGATCTTACACATCCTGCATGATTTACTGCGTTCGGAAACGCACCTACTTCGCCAACTCGCCTTTCTTCTCATGATGCGGGAAGCGGTCCATCTTCGAGAGCACCGGGAACAATACCGCCCACAAACCGGTCACGGCCAGGGTCGCGGCGCCGCCCAGCAGGATCGCGCGCGTCAGGCCGAGCCAGCCGGCGGTGATGCCGGATTCGAATTCGCCCAGCTCGTTCGAAGCGCCGATGAAGACCGAGTTCACGGCGCTGACGCGGCCGCGGATCTCGTCCGGCGTTTCGTACTGCACCAGCAGATGGCGCACGTAGACGCTGACCATGTCGCCGGCGCCGAGAACGAACAAGGCCGCCAGCGCCACCGGGAAGCGGTCGGTGAAGCCCAGCGTCAGCACCGCCAGCCCGAACACGGCCACGCCGCCGAACATCCAGGCGCCGACGTGGCGCCGCAGCGGGAAGAAGGCCAGGGCGATCGAGCACAGCGCCGCGCCGGCGCCGGGCGCGGTACGCAGCCAGCCGAGGGCGGTGGGGCCGGCATGCAGCACGTCGTGCGCATAGGCCGGCAGCAGGGCCGTGGCGCCGCCGAACAGCACCGCGAACAAGTCGAGCGAAATCGCGCCGAGCACGATCGGGCGCGACCACACGAAGCGCAAGCCTTCGAGCAGGGTATGCCAGCTGACCGGCGCCGTGCTGCGCGCCTGGGGGGCGCTCTTCGCCGACGCCATCAGGATTACCGACACCAGCAGCAGCGCCGCCGACACCGAGTACACGAACACCGGACCGAACACGTACAGCAGGCCGCCCAGCACCGGGCCGGCGATCACGGCCACGTGGAAGGTGGAGGACGAGAGGGCGACGGCCTGGCCGAAATCCTTGTCCGGCACCAGGTTACGCAGCACCGCCTGCGAGGCCGGCATCATGAAGGCGCGCGCACTGCCGAACAGCACCAGCACCGCGAACACCGGCCAGACGACCTTGCTGCCGCTGAAAGTAAAGGCCAGCAGCAGGGCGCTGACCAGGAGCTGGGTCAGCATGCAGAACACGATGATCTTGCGCCGGTCGTGGCGGTCGGCGACGTGGCCGGCCCACAGGATCAGGACCAGGAAGGGCGCGAACTGGGCCAGGCCGATCAGGCCGAGGTCGAACAGGCTGCCCGTGATCTGGTAGACCTGCCAGCCGACGGCGACGCTTTGCATCTGGACGGCCAGGGTGCCGAGGAAGCGGGCGGACAGGTAAAAGGCGAGGTTGCGGTTGCGCAGGAAGCCCAGACGGCCGGTTGGCGACAACAGAGACATGGAGGGTGACAAATGACTGGCGAGAAGCCGGTCATTGTGCCTGAATTAAGATGAGGCTGCTGGCGGCGGGGGATTGGCTGCGCCGGCCCCCACCCTACATGTACGAACGCCGCCGGCTTACGATTGCGCCAAATCCGCCTCGGTCGTGAACGAGTCCGCAAAGAACTCGTCCGCCGGCAGTCCGCACTGCGCCACGTACTCGCTGCGCGCCGCATCCACCATCACCGGCGCGCCGCAGGCATACACCTGCCAGCCCGACAAATCCGGAATGTCCCGCATCACCGCCGCATGCACGAAGCCGGTACGTCCCGTCCAGTTATCCTCCGGCAGCGCATCCGAAATCACCGGCACGTACTCGAAGTCGGGCAGGGTGGTGGTCCAGGCCTGGCACAGTTCGTCCATGTACAGGTCTTGCGGACGGCGTCCGCCCCAGTACAGGCGCACCGGACGCGTTGACTGCAGGTGCATCAAATGCTCGACCAGCGCCTTCACCGGTGCGAACCCCGTACCCGAGGCCAGCAGCACGATCGGCTTGCTTGACTCCTCGCGCAGGAAGAAGGTGCCGAGCGGCCCCTCGAAGCGCAGGATGTCGCGTTCCTTCATGGCGCCGAACACGTGGTCGGTGAACAGGCCGCCCGGCAGGTGGCGGATGTGCAGTTCCAGCGGACGCTCGAGCGAGGGCGCGCTGGCGATGCTGTAGGCGCGGCGCTTGCCGTCTTTGAGCAGGAATTCGATGTACTGGCCGGCGCGGTAAGCGAGCGCCTCGTTGGCCGGCAACTGCAGGGTAATGATGGCGACGTCGGGCGCGGCGCGGGTGATGCTTTGCACGCGGGTCGGCATCTTGCGCAGCGGGTAGTCGCTGCTGCCGCCGACTTCGCGCGCCTCGATGGTCAGGTCGCCATCGGGCACGGCGCAGCAGAACAGCGACATGCCCTGCAGCTTTTCCTGCTCGCTCAGGGCGCGCGCCTGGTGCGGCTTGTGGGCGACGCTGCCGTCGACGACCTTGCCCTTGCACGAACCGCAGGCGCCGTTCTTGCAGCCATACGGCAGGCCGACGCCGGCGCGGATGGCGGCCGCGAGTACGGTTTCGTCGGACTCGCAGGCGAATTGGTGGCCGCTGGGCTGGACAGTGATCTGGAACGTCATGGGTGCTCTGGACTGAATAGGTGGGATAAGTGCGGTGTTTGCCGCCGTAAAGGATGGCTATTTTACACGCGGCCCCGAATGCCACGCGCAGCCGACGTTTCGGCGTATCTTTGCAAGCTGGGCAAGTAAATTGCTATACAATTATTTCTTAATAACAATATCAACATTGGCTCAAGGAGAACAGCATGCACGCCAGCGATACCTCGTCCCTACCGCTGCCCGGGCCGCACGCGCGCCTGGTGATCCGCCGCCTGCCGATGCGGCGCGTACGCGACTGGCTGGTTGCCGGCTGGGCCGGTTTCCGGCGCGCGCCGGCACCGCTGGCCGTGGCCAGTATCGCGCTGCTGATCGTTGCCGTGCTTGCCGCCCGGGCCGCCGGCTGGCTGCCGATCCTGCTGCTGCCGCTTTACTTCGGAACGGTGGCCGCCTATGCGCGCATGGCCGACCGGGGCCAGGTATTCCTCGCAGGCAGCGGCGCCTGGCGCAGCGGGCGCTTATGGGGCCTGGGAATCGCCATCGTCCTGATGGGCGCCCTGCTGAACGGTCTGCTGGCGGCCGGGCTCATGGGCGCGCTGAAGCTGGTGCTGCATGTGCCCGCGCCGGTCTTCGGCGCCGTGCTGGCGCTTCACTACCTCGTCAAGCTGCTGGGGTTGCTGGTGCTGGCCGGGTGCTGGCTGGCGCCCGCCCTGGTCGTCAACCGGGAGGCCGGCGTGCTGCAAGCCTTGCGCCTGAGCCTGGTGGGGTCGTTCCGCAGCGCCGGCGCCTTCCTCGCCATGGTGCTGGTCGCCGTGTCCCTGCTCTGGCTGGCCGCCTTGCCGCTCGGGCTGGGACTGGTCGTGGCTTTGCCAGTGCTGGCAGGCGCCGCCGTGCGTGCGGCGGACGACATCGTCGGCGAGATGCACTGAGCGACAACCCCCGTTAAGTACTCGACCGGAAATAAATGTGAATTTTGGCAAACAGAACCGGAAGCGGTGCAAGGCGGCGAGTGCGCCGCAGTGCGAGCACTGCAAGCGTGAGCCAACGCAGCAACGCGCCGGTTATGGCAGCCAAAAACACATTTATTTCCGGGTGAGTACTTAGCATACAATCGCTGCCGTGAATACCTCATCTTCCCGATTCAATCGGCCGCGCCTGCTGCTGGTGGGCTGCGGCGACGTCGGCATGCGTTTGTTGCCGCTGCTGGTCCGGCGTTACCGCGTGTTCGCCATGACGCGCGATCCCGAGCGCTGCGCCGACCTGCGCGCGGCGGGCGCCGTGCCCGTCGTCGCCGACCTCGACCAGCCGGCCTCGCTGGCGCGCCTGCGCGGCCTGGCGCGGCAAGTCGTGCACCTGGCGCCGCCGCGTCCTGAAGGCGAACGCGACGTCCGCACGCGCAACCTGGCGGCGCTCCTGCCCGAAGGCGCGCGTGTCGTCTACGTCAGCACCACCGGTGTGTATGGCGACTGCGGCGGCGCCCTGGTGACCGAGACGCGCAGCGTGGCGCCGAGGAATGCGCGGGCAGGGCGGCGCGTGGACGCCGAGCGGGTCCTGCGCGCCTGGGCGCGCCGCAACGGCGGGCAATTGTCCATCCTGCGCGTGCCCGGCATCTATGCCGCCGAGCGCCTGCCCCTGAAGCGCTTGCGCGAAGGCACGCCCGCCCTGCGGCCCGAGGACGACGTCTACACGAATCACATCCAGGCCGACGACCTGGCCCGGATCATCCTGCAGGCCTTGCGCCGGGCCTTGCCTAACCGCGTCTACCACGCCGTCGACAACACGCGCATTGAGATGGGCGACTATTTCGATGCCGTGGCCGACGCCTACGGCCTGCCGCGTCCGCCGCGCCTGGCGCGCGAGGAGCTGCGTGCCCAGGTGTCGCCGATGCTGCTGTCGTTCATGTCGGAATCGCGGCGGCTCGACAATGCGCGCCTGCGCGAACTGGGCGTGCGCCTGCGCTACCCCGACGTGTCCGCGGCCCTGGCGGAATGGGCGCCGGTGGACGCTGGTACAATGCCCGCCTTGAGGAAAGACACATGACTTACGAAGAATACCTGGACGAAGTGACGACCCTGATCGTCGAAAAATACAATCTGGCGGATGAGGCGGCGATCAAGATCGTCGTTGACGCGCAGGACAAGGGCTATTTCATTGCCCATGACGACAAGAAGTCGATGCGCACCCTGGAGCGTGCCCACGAAGACGCACGTGCCTTGTTCAAGGCCAGCGGCAAGAAATAAACGCGCCCCCCGCGCTGTTCATTATCTTCCGCACACCAGCGCTTCCGTTGTAGCTTCCCACCTGTAGGCGCCAGCCGGCGCCTGTACCTTCCCGTTCGACCATTTCCCTTGTGATGCAGCCCCGCATGCAGGCATCATCACGTCGCTTTCGTTGGTTAACTTCCACATTTTCCTTTCAAGTTGTAGGGCTATTCCTACAATTGCTTGAATAAAACGTAACTTTCCCATTATCATTGCGTCTTCAAAAAATCACCATATAAATGGTGCCGTTTTATCCCGTCAGGCCAATTTTTTACGCTTAAAAGTTAATTGTAAAAAATTACTCACGGATTGTGATACTTGGAAAGAATTCGACGAATGCCTATCAGAAGACTGCCGGAAGGCGCAGATTACGACCCGAACCGCGTCCTCGACGCCATCATCACCAAGCTGCAACTGAAGAACGACGCGGCCCTGTCGCGCGCGCTGGAAGTCGCGCCGCCGGTGATCAGCAAGATCCGCCACAACACCCTGCCGATCGGCGCCACCATCCTGCTGCGCATGCACGAGATCAGCGATTTCAGCATCCGCGAACTGCGCGCGCTGATGGTGTCGACCAAGTCGGAAGCGGCCTTGGCCTGAAGACAAAAAAGCCGGCAAGCGATGCCGGCTTCGTGAAGGGCAGGGCGGTGCAAACCGGCCCTGCCTTTTTATTTGGAGTGAGCGCTTCAGGCGGCGACCGGCGCCCGGCTGCACCAGGCGGTCTGCACGGCGGCAGCCTCGGCGCCGGCCGGTGCGCGGCCGCACCATGCGGTGTCCTTGCCGCCCGCTTCGGTCTTGGCAGGTGCGCGGCCGCACCATGCGGTGTCCTTGCCGCTCGCCTCGGCCTTGGCCGGTGCGCGGCCGCACCATGCGGTGTCCTTGCCGCTCGCCTCGGCCTTCGCCGGCGCCCGGCCGCACCATGCGGTCTCGCTGGCGCCCGCCTTGGCTTTCAGCGGCGCCCGGCCGCACCACGCGGGGTCCTGGGCGATGGTCTCGGCCTTGGCCGGCGCGCGGCCGCACCATGCCGTCTGCACGGCGTCGGCGATTGCCTTGATCGGTGCACGGCCACACCATGCGGTTTTCGCCAGGGCGGCGTCGGCGGTTGCCGGTGCGCGGCCGCACCAGGCGGTCTGGGTGGCGCCCTCGGCGGCAACGGCGGGAGCACGGCCGCACCATGCGGTTTGCGCGGCGCCTTCGGCAGCGGCGGCCGGGGCACGGCCACACCAGGCCGTTTGCGCGGCGCCTTCGGCGGCGGCAGCCGGAGCATGGCCCCACCATGCCGCCTGCGAAGCAGCCTCGATCACGTCGGCCGGCGCACGGCCGCACCAGGCGGCGTCGGCTGCTGCTTCGGCGTCGAAGCGGAAGTAGGCCTCGCCGAAGGTCGATTCGTAGAGTTCACGCATGCGGTTGCCGGCTTGCTGTTGGACGACGACATCGTCTTCGCTGCGCAGGCCGATATAGGGGTAGTGATGCAGGAAGTAGCCGAAGGCCTGTTCGCAGTCCTTGGCGTACTTCATGGTGTCCAGGATGTGGTAGTGCCAGAAGGTGTCGACATCCACTTGCGGCGCCGTCTCGTCGTTCGGGAAAGCTTTCATCAGGTACAGGAAGCGGCGGTACTCGATTTCCATGGCGTTCGCCTTTTCCGGCGACCAGCCTTCGCCGGATTCCTTGTGCATCAGCTTGACCTTGATCGGGTTCAAGTCGAGAGCGGCAATAGCTTCAAAATCGTTATCCGAGATCATGATTCATCCTTTAGTTTTGGACACTGCATCGTTATTGTGTGTGTTCTGCGTGGACGGTCGATGATGTCTGCTGACGAATGATGTGGTCCTCCTCGTATCGGTTGCTGCGTGCTTTGAAGCGCCCCGTTTGATGCATCACAGTGAGATCCATTCTCTACCCCAAGCTTGCGGAATTAGTTGATGTATCGCAAGTTGAGTGAGGTCAAGCAATTTCCTGTGGTAAATCGCACTACAGGCTTTCAAACGCCTTGCTTTGCACGGCAGCAGCCGGGGGCGCCTGCACGACGGAGAGCAGATTGTCGGCGGCGGGAATCGAAACATGGACAGTCGTGCCGGCATTCGGCCGGCTGGTAATCACGCACTTGCCACCGAGGATGCGCACGCGCTCCTCGATGCCCACTAAACCGAAGGAACCGGGCTTTTGCCCGCCGCCCTTGTGCAGGCCGATGCCGTTGTCGCTCACCGTCATCGCGATCGATTCGGCGTCGAGCGCCAGTTCGACCCGCACCGCGGTGGCGCGCGCATGGCGCGAGACGTTCGTCAGCGATTCCTGCAGGATGCGGAACAAGGTGGTGGCGCAGCGGTCGCTGACGTGCAGTTCACGGCCATCCGACACCAGTTCGCAGGCAATGCCGGTGCGGCGCTGGAATTCGGCGATCTGCCAGTCGACCGCCGCCGTCAGGCCGAGGTCGAGCACGTGCGGTCGCAGGTCGTTGATGATCTGGCGCACGCTCTTGATGGTGGCGTCGATCTGTTCCAGGGTCCAGCGCGCCCGGGCATGCAGGCGCGGATGGCGGCCGCTGGTGCGCGAGGCCAGCAGATCGGCCTCGATGCGCAGGGCCAGCAGATTCTGGCCGAGGTCGTCGTGGATTTCGCGCGCAATGCGCTTGCGCTCGCTTTCCTTGATGGTTTCGGCATGGGCCGCCAGGCGCCGCAGGTTGTCGTTGGTCTTTTGCAGCTTGGCTTCGCTGGCGCGCAGTTCTCCGGTCATTTCCTCGGCCAGTCCGATGGCGCGGCGGCGCGAGGAACTCAGGGTCTGGTACAGCGCGTACAGCAGGCCGGTGCCGACCATGCCGGCCAGCATCGCCACCCAGGGCAGGTAGATGTCGAGCTCCGAATACATGTCGCGCTTGCTCACGCGGAAATCGATGTCCCAGCCGCGGCCGCTCACACCCACCGGCAGCAGGGCGCGGAACATGCTCGGGTCATGCTCGGCGGCATCCGGGTGGTTGTCGAAGAACACGGTGCGCTTGTACACGCCCGGCGGACCGCCCGGCTCTTCGAGCGGACTCATGCCCGAGATGACGAGCCGCGTCGAGTGTTGCGGCATGTTGTCCAGCACGCCTTTTGCGAGGCGCTCGACACTGAAGCCGATGCCCACCGAACCGATGTAGGCCGCGCGGCGCTGGGCCACGTCGTTCAGCGGCATGGCCGGACGGTAGACCGGCATGCGCATGCCCAGCCCGCTGGCGCTGCTCTTGATCGCCACCCGGGTGCCCGAGGTCGAGGCTTCGCCGGTATCGCGCGAATGGGCCAGCGCCAGCGCCACGGCGGGGCGCGACTGCAGGTCCATGCCGAGGCGGTTGTTCCAGGCCTGGTTCGGTTCGACGAAGGTCAGCACCGTGTACTCGGGGCGCCGGCCTTCGGGCCTGATGCGGAAAGCGTGCTGCCTGCCGTCGAGCTCGCTGCGCACCTGCGCCTCGAAGGCGGCGCGGTCGGCATCCAGCACGTGGCGCGCGAAGTTGATGGTCTCGACGCCGGGGAAATGGTTGCTCAGGTCGAGGCCGACCACGAATTGCTGGAATTGCTGGCGCGACAGATTCTCGTCCGTCAGGAACAGGGCGGAGGCCCCGCGCAGCAGGTCGGCATAGGTCTTGATGCGGCTGTCCAGGATCGACTGGACGGTGCGCGCCATGTGCAGGAAGCGCTCGTGTGAATCGTTTTCGATCGCGCGGCTGGTGCTGATGTGCAAGCCGGCGCCGACAGCCAGCGAAAGCAGGGCGCCCAGCCATGAACCGAGCTTGATCGCCCGGATTTTTCCTGTGAAGTCGGCTGTCATCCCCATGTGCGCCTCGGTCTGTGTGTTTTTCTATGACCTTTCTGATTTCGATCAGAATCGCGCAGACAGACCTTGGCTGTTACCTAGCAACCCTGATAGGTTGATGGCGGCAGGTGAACAACATAAAAAAATCCCGCCGCGGTTGCCCGGGCGGGACTGTTTGTGCCAGGAAAATTGCTTATTTGCCCCAGCTATCTTTCAACGTCGTCACGCGGTTGAACACCGGTTTGCCTGGCTGCGAATCGACGCGGTCGGCAACAAAATAGCCGTGGCGCTCGAACTGGAAGCGCTGGTCCGCGACGGCGGCGGCCATGCCCGGTTCCAGGTAGGCGGTGACGGTTTCCAGCGCGTTCGGGTTTAGCGCGGCCTTGAAGTCCTTGCCGCCGGCGTCAGGCTGGGCTTCCAGGAACAGGCGGTCGTACAGGCGCACTTCGGCTTCGAGGGCCGAGGCGGCGCTGACCCAGGTGATGTTGCCCTTCACCTTGTAGTTGTCGGCGCCCGGCGTGCCTGACTTCGAGTCGGCGAAGTACTTCACGTGCACGGCAGTGACTTTGCCGTTCTCGTCCTTGTCGTAACCGGTGCACTCGACCACGTAGCCGTACTTCAGGCGCACGCGCGCGCCCGGCTGGTCGCCGATTGGCGGGGTGAAGCGGAAGTAACCCTTGGTCGGGGTTTCCATGAAGTCTTCCTGCTCGATCCACAGTTCGCGCGTGAACGGGAAGTGGCGCAGGCCCATTTCCGGATGGTGCGGGTGGACCGGCGAGGTGCAGTCGTGCGCTTCGCCTTCGGGGAAGTTATCGACGATCAGCTTCAGCGGACGCAGCACGGCGATCGCGCGCGGCGCCTTCGGATCCAGGTCGTCGCGCAGCGCGCCTTCCAGCGTGCTCATATCGATCCAGCCGTCGGCCTTCGAGACGCCGATGCGCTCGCAGAACAGCTGCAGCGATTCCGGCGTGTAGCCGCGGCGGCGCAGGCCGACGATGGTCGGCATGCGCGGGTCGTCCCAGCCGGTGACCACGCCATCGTCCACCAGCGCGCGCAGCTTGCGCTTCGAGGTGACAACGTAAGTTAAGTTCAGGCGCGAGAATTCGTACTGGCGCGGCACCGGGCGCGGGAAGAAGCCGCCTTCGGCCAGGGTCTCGACCAGCCAGTCGTAGAACGGGCGGTGGTCCTGGAATTCCAGCGTGCACAGCGAATGCGTGATGCTTTCCAGCGCATCCGAAATCGGGTGCGTGTAGTCGTACATCGGGTAGATGCAC